>NCHI01000145.1 GCA_002281815.1 Methylotenera sp. 24-45-7 | reverse complement strand
CTTAATAGGCTCACCAGTGGCCTTGGCTTCAGTTACTTTGATATGTTGCTTATCGCTTTACTTATGTCATGTATTTCAAAGCACAATTTATGCTTTATTTGCAGTTGTCGGCGCTTATTCAGTGCCATTTTTAATGCCCAGCTTAATGCTGGCTATTTCCGATATCACCATTTATTACACCTGCTGGAGTGTGCTGTTTAGCGTATTTTCGATATGGGTGGGTAGTAGAGCGGTTTATTTACTAGCCTTGTACATGGCGATGATAGGCTTTGACCTGAGCTGGCATGATTACAGCGCTTATGATCAATGGCTAATCGCTGTTTTGTTTCAAACGTTCATGCTGGTGATATTTAGTTTTGCAGCGATGTTTTTCAGTGTAAGGCGCAAAGCAGCGATGACACACGAAGCTGCGCTTGCGCATTTGCCAGCCTTACTCATTTATTACTTTTTACAGTACAACTTGTTGGATAAAAATATCCCGGATTGGGCACCTTGGATCGCGGCGGCAAGTGCCATGTTTATTGCCGCGTGTTATGGCATTGCAAAAGGCCATTTAAAACAGGAATTAGCTGGCGGTAAAATGTTGTTGCAGGCCTATCTTGCCTTGGTGTTGTTTCATGCAGGTTATATCGAGTCAGTCTCAGGCGCTTGGGCGCCATGGGTGGCGTTTGTATTATTACCAGTGGTTGGCTTATATGCTGCCTCGCGCGACAGTATCTCAGCGCCAGGGTTTTATGTCTGGTTAGCGGTCGCTATTATCTTTGTGCTCAATTACTTGCGTGTAGTGATGGGAATCAGCCGCGACACAATCATTGCGCCGGATTTGTTATCCGTTGTTTATGCTGTGGAGCTCTATGCGGGCTATTATCTGGCACGCCAATCAAATACGGCCAAAAACCTTTGGTCGTTATTGTTAGTAGCAGGGCATATTGCAGCCGCAGCTGCGGCAGTACATCTTTTTGATAACCGTGTTGTGGTGTCTGTTGCCTGGGGCTTATTGGGGCTGGGTTGTTTGTTGCTAGCGCTAAAATATAAAGACAAATTGCTGGGTCAATCATCTTTATTGATTTTCGCTATTTCGGTAGGCAAGGTGTTGATTTACGATTTATCCTCATCCGCACCTTTGATAAGAATAGGTACTTTACTCGTGGTGGGTTGCAGTTTATACGCAGGCGGCTGGCTATATAAAAAAATCGAAGCTTTATCTTAATTTGCTATTTAAAAGTTGTAGCATTAATAGCAATCACCGCAGGGTGGTTTGCACGTTTTTCAACAGAAATGGCATAAAAACGTTCGCTTACGTCATTGGTTTGACCAAGTTTTACTACATTATGTTGTTGTAATACTTCATCTTCAATAATTGTAGGTGCAGTAAAAATACCAATACCAGCCTGGCCAAACGCGCGCATTAAAGCGCTGTCGTCAAATTCTCCAACAATTTTTGCATTAATACGCTGAGCACTCAACCACTGCATCAAGCGTTTGCGAATCGCGCTATCTTCACCCGGCACTAGCAGCGGTGCATTATCAATATTTTTAGGGAACGGCTGGTGATGAATTTTAGATAATGTAGGTGCTGCAAAAAAGCTAATACCACATTCGCTTAATTGGTTACTGCGGCCCTTGATGTCT
Source organism: Methylotenera sp. 24-45-7 (assembly GCA_002281815.1). Taxonomy (GTDB): domain Bacteria; phylum Pseudomonadota; class Gammaproteobacteria; order Burkholderiales; family Methylophilaceae; genus Methylotenera. The sequence continues at coordinate 1,592 of NCHI01000145.1, read as the reverse complement.
ATTTCAGTGGGCATGGGTCTGTCTGCCAACACCAGATCTAACTTATGGATGGCTAAGTCACCTAATAATGGCTCTAATTTTCCTTCGCGGCAGATAATTTTAATCGGCTCGTCTAGGTTCATCGCGGGAGCAAGCAGGCGATAAGCGATAGATTTAGGCACTGCGTCTGAAATGCCAACCCTGAATAATCGCGAGCGCTCGTTGTTGCCAGCACGCAGGGTTTCTTCAAGCGCAGTACCGGTTTGAAATATATCATCTGCATAAGTGAGTGCTAACTCTCCGATTTCGGTAAGCTCAATGCCACGTCCTACGCGTCTGAATAATGCTAAACCTAAAGACTCTTCGAGTATGCCGATCTGCCCACTTAAGGTTTGCGGTGTAATATGTAGCTGTTTGCCGGCGCGCACAATGCTGCCAGCTTTTGCCACCGCCCAAAAATAATGTAGCTGTTTATAATTAATCATAGTGCTTACAATAGCTCGTAAAAACCGAATAATCAATCAGAAACATTCTGCTTTTATTGAATGTCAAAACAAACTACATTACAAGGTGTTGTAATCAATTTTGTTGTGTTCAAAGGACATACTATGAAACGTATCATTTATTTTTTAGGGACTAACTTGGCGATTATGCTGGTGCTTTCATTCACCATGCGTTTGCTAGGTGTAGAGCCATATTTAAATGCCAACGGTTTGGATTTAAGTAATCTGTTGATATTTGCTGCCATCATGGGTTTTGGTGGTGCGTTTATTTCTCTCGCTATATCCAAATGGACGGCAAAACGCATGTCAGGCGCAGTGGTAATTGAAGAGCCGCGTACGCCGACTGAAATCTGGCTGGTAAAAACCGTACGTGCGCAGGCAGATGCCGTGGGTATTAAAATGCCAGAAGTGGCGATTTTTAATTCTCCTGAAGTCAACGCGTTTGCCACTGGCATGACTAAAAATAGCTCATTGGTGGCAGTGTCATCAGGATTATTAACCGCCATGAGTAAAGACGAAGCCGAGGCGGTACTGGCGCATGAAGTGTCTCACATTGCCAATGGCGATATGGTGACATTGACTTTGATTCAAGGCGTAGTCAATACCTTTGTGATGTTTTTATCACGTGTCATTGGTTACATGGTCGATAAAGTGATTTTTAAAACTGAGCGCGGTACCGGCCCGGCATTTTTCGTTACCATGATTATTGCGGAATTGGTGTTGGGCGTATTGGCATCGATGATTGTGATGTGGTTTTCACGTCAGCGTGAATTTCGTGCCGATGCGGGTGCCGCCAAGCTTTCTAGCCGCAGCAAAATGATAGCCGCGCTAGAACGTTTGCAAGCGCAACATACACCATCAGCCTTACCAAAACAAATGGCAGCATTTGGTATTTCAGGTGGCGGTGGCTTCAGTAAGTTGTTTGCGAGTCATCCTAGCTTGGATGATCGTATTGCCGCGTTGCGTGCTTCATAAGACGCATATCACGATGGCCAAATGAACACACGTTTATTTGGCCAATTCAGTATTTTAATTCAATATATTTGAGAAGTTCATGGGCGAGTTGCAATCAATAGGTAGTTGGTGGATGTGGGCAGGCTTTGGCGTATT
>NCHI01000144.1 GCA_002281815.1 Methylotenera sp. 24-45-7 | reverse complement strand
TCCGCGCATCGTGTATGCCAACCCGTCGTTTGAGAAAATGACCGGTTATTCAATCACTGAGCTGGTTGGTCAATCCCCCAAAATCCTGCAAGGCCCATTAACTGATCACAAAGTGATTGAGGAAATGCGCTTATGCATCCGTAGCGGCGAGTATTTTGAAGGCTCTACGATTAATTATGATAAAAACAAAAATCCCTACAATGTCGAATGGAGCATTTCTCCAATTAAAGACCAAGACGGCGTAGTGCAATATTTTGTATCGGTACAAAAAAATATTACCGCGTTTATCAAAGCACAGCAGGAACGCAATCTATTAGTGCGTGCACTTAACGACTCGCCAGATTGCGTGATGATTACTGATATTGATAACAAAATCGTGTTTGTGAATACCGGATTTGAACAACTTACCGGCTACAAAGAAGATGAGGTGTTAGGTTGCAAACCTTCCATATTATGGAAAAACTTAGCAGGAACTCTAGCGGAAAAATCAGAGCCTAGAAACTTGCAGCAAACCTTACATTTCCAGACACAAGCACCCAACTTACACAAAGACGGTAGTGTATTTTATGTAGACCAGAGCATTGCCCATATTCAAAATGAAACTGGCAATATCACACACTATGTCAGCTTCAGTAAAGACTCTACCGAGCGTCTCAAACGTGAGTTGACACTCAAAGACTTAGCATCAAAAGATGCACTCACCGACCTGCTCAACAGAAGATCAGGCGAACAACTACTCAAGCAATATGATGACGAAATACTGTCAAAAAAGTCACTCTGCTTAATTATGCTAGACATTGATAACTTCAAAAATATTAACGACACCTATGGTCACGCTGGCGGCGACGAGATTCTTAAATCCAGCAGCCAATTGCTAAAAAGCAAGGCACGTAGCACCGATAGCGTAGTGCGCTGGGGTGGCGAGGAGTTTTTGATTTTGGTACCCGATGCCAATTTAAATGCAGCAGTAGAATTTGCCGAGCGAATCAGAAACAGCATTGCACAGCACCAGCATCAAGCGCTTGGCTTTATCACGGCTTCTTTTGGCGTGGCTGAACTGCAAGCAGGCGAAAGTACAGCCAGCCTGCTTAATCGTGCAGACAAAGCTTTATATAAAGCAAAACTCAACGGCAAAAATTGCGTGATGTCGGCAAAATAAGTGCTAAGTACTATATCTTCTTGTTTATACTAGACTTTCGTTTCCAGCTGATTACGGGGCTTGATCTATGGTTATTGTTAGCGCATCTACCTTGCAAGTCTCTATCGAAATTTGTGCTACTTTAGCTTTTGCCTTATCCGGACTCATTGCCGGTGCTAGAAAAAAACTAGACCCGTTTGGCGTGTTTGTGGTGACGGGTGTGGCAGCTTTTGGCGGCGGCACCTTGCGTGATGTACTCTTGGACAGACGTCCGTTCTTTTGGGTTGAACAAGCGCACTGGCTATGGCTAATGCTGATCATGTGCTTACTTGCCATGTTGTTTATGCGTAGCCGCCATATTCTGCTAACCGAACGTGCTATTTTGATTCCAGATGCACTTGGCCTTGGGCTTTACACTGCGCTAGGTACGCAAATCGCTTTGGGCTTAAATATGCCAGTGATTGTGTGCGCTTTGATGGGGGTGATGACTGCGGTATTTGGCGGTGTGCTACGTGATATTTTTTGTAATGAAATTCCCAAAGCCTTTAACGACCACCAACCCTACGCAGTCATTGCGTTCAGCGGCAGCCTGGTGGTGGTTGCCCTGAATGCGCTAAACCTGCCTCCATGGTTATGCGTATCTATCTCAGCCAGCTTGATTTCCATATTTAGAATCGCTGCCATCTATTTGAATTGGCGTTTGCCAAGCTGGAACATAGAAGCTTAATTATTTTTCTTGGCTTGCTGCTGGCGCGACTGTTGTTGACGAGATTTTCTTTGGCGCGGCGGTCGCTGCCGAGACTGTTTCTCGCGTGCTTGCGCATGCTCAAACGCAAACTCATACAAATCTACCAAGTCTTCTTCATTCACGTCTATATAGCCGTCCATTTGGCTTAATGCCCACTTAAAGTCCTGCTCGTTCAACTCGGTAACTTGCGCATGTGTTGGCTGTGAAAACTGCGTATGGTGCGCATGATGCAGATGCCGCATCGGATATTGTCTACCACGTACCAGATTATTCAGCATCACCGCCAGCAACACCATCACCAGCGCATTCAGCGCCACTACTTCATAACAAAATTGCCAGCCCATGGCATGCACTTCTGGTCCGCCCAATACAGCAATCATGGCTGTAGCAGCACTAGGCGGATGTAAGCAATGCAATTGATACATCACAAACACTGACAAAAACACTGCCAGTGCGGTAGCCAACGGTGCGCTTGCAATGGCGTGCGCGCAGGCAACACCAATAAAAGCTGATAACACATGACCGCCAATTACCGGCCACGGTTGTGCTAACGGACTATGCGGCACTACAAACAACAAAAACGCACTGGCACCCATAGATGCCAGCACCAACATCTTGAACGGCAATCCAAAATCAATGTAGTCCACCAGCAGCACTAAACAAAAGATAGCTGCCCCTGCGGTATTGGCTGCAATGAATTTTTCACGCAATGGGATGCTACTTGGCTTATAGCCCAAAAGTAACACATCCATTAATTTGTTAAATTTAAACATATAGCAATAAAACGATACTCAAGAAATTAATTGGCTTCTTCATATGGCGGATATTTCACCATTACGTTTGCAAACAAATCTGAACTTTGCCAACCTCGCAGCCAAGCTTGCAGTTGTGGGTAAGCGCTCGCTTCAAACCAAGCAGCATCTACCGCTGCAAACTGACGTATAAATGGGAAAATTGCGATGTCCGCCAAGCTGGGTTTAGGCGCTAACAAATATCTATTTTGGCTTAATAAGGCTTCCAGACGTAACAAAAAAGCTTCGCCCTGTGTTCTATAAAACGCTAGTGGATGTTCAGGGAAACGACTCGCATATTTATAGCGATCTAAGCTTTGCTTAAAAGCACCATCGTTGTCAAAAATCAGCTGCATGGTTTGTTCCGCGTCCGCATGCAACCAACCATCAACATCTGAAACCTGAAGCGCCCAATGCATGATATCTAAGCTTTGATCAATGACTTTTCCGTCAGGCAACACCAACACCGGCACCGTACCTTTGGGGGAAACTTCTAACATATGCGCCGGCTTGTGTTTAAGTGTGATTTCACGCATTTCTACGACGATTCCGGCGTAACATAAAGCCATACGCGCACGCATAGCATATGGGCAACGACGATAGGTATAAAGTACAGGCAAAGCCATATTCAAAACAAGTAAGC
>NCHI01000008.1 GCA_002281815.1 Methylotenera sp. 24-45-7 | reverse complement strand
CAGATGCAAGCAAAAAGCTATGGCTAAATGTGCATGGCATTCACGACACCAGTCTGATTAAACAAATTGGTCAGATATTCAGTTTGCACCCATTGGTGCTAGAAGACATTCTAAACACTGAGCAACGCCCCAAAGTAGATGAGTATGGTGATTATCTATTTATGGAAACGCGCTATTTTTATTACGAAAAAGAATCGCTTTCGGTAAGCTCTGAGCAAATCAGCATAGTGCTGGGGCGTAATTTTATTCTCACTTTTCAGGAGCGTTCAACCGGTGCTTTTGCGCCAGTGCGCGAACGCTTGCGCCCGCAGCATTCACCTATGCGTGCTTTAGGGGTGGATTATCTGGCTTATTCTTTGCTCGACAGCATTGTGGATAAATATTTTCATGTGTTGGAACAGATGGATGACGACAGCGAGGCACTGGAAGATGCCTTGTTGGCAAACCCTAGCATTGCCCAGTTGCATAGTATTCACCAATTAAAACGTGCCAGTATCGAGCTACGGCGAGTAGTGTGGCCATTGCGTGAAGTGATTAATCACCTGGCGCGAAATGAACATGGGTTTTTTAGTGCGACGACTATTCCATATTTGCGTGATATTTATGATCACACGGTGAGCTTTATTGAATCGCTGGAGTCTATACGCGATAGTCTCTCCGGTTTGATGGATATTTATATGACTGGCGTGAGTAACCGCGTTAACCTCGAAGTACGTGCTTTGACTGTGGTGGCCATGCTGTTTATGCCAGCCACTTTAATTGCCGGTATTTTTGGCATGAATTTTAACTACATGCCATGGATACATGAGCGGCATGGCTTTTGGTGGGCGATGTCTGTCATGGCAGCTATCGCAATATTAATGTTAATGATATTTTGGCGTAGGCAGTGGTTAAGTAGTAAAACTTAATGCGTATGCAGAAAATTAGCCTTGCGAAGATTACTTAGGATGAACGCTCAGCATGAATAAACCGGTCAAATATGTGTATCAAATTCGTAGCCGTAACGGTGTAGTGGTGAACAACTTACAGATTTACGGGCGCACTGAAGCAGAGGCACGCGAGAAGCTGATGCAAATGTACACGCATTGCGAAATTTTAGAATGCGCAGTGGCTGCGGCAGAGCATCATGGCAATACAAGCTATGAAGACGTTTTAGATGTGATTGTTAAAGAAGATTAATGACTTGTTAACTCAGGCTGCTTGAGTGGCTGACATGTGCGTAATTAAATCTTGTGCAATCAGTTCGTCTAGCAGAGCGTTATAGTTGATTGCGCCTACACTATTGCTGTTATAACTGAAGATATCTTGTTTGTTGCTTGGGCTTTCTGCCACTGTCACGTTTTCAGAAATCAGCGTATCTAGCACATCGTTGCCAAAAGCTTCAAGCGCCTGATTACGCACTTGTGCAGACATATTGCGTCTTCTGTCATATCTGGTCATTAAGTAGCGGCGGGCTATGCGGCGTTTTAAAAACGGTTCTATTGCAGTGAGTGTTTTTTCAACTTTTTTAGCACCTTCAAGCGATAAAAAGTCTGACGCGATTGGCACGATGACTAAATCAGCAGTGAAAATAGCACCCAGAGACAACACGCCAAGATAGGGGCAGCAATCAAGCACGATGTTGTCAACAGCATGCTCTTTCTTCAGTGCTGTTAACCCGATGCCAAAACGATTCAAAATAGCTGGACCCCTGCCAAAAATCGAGTCCACTTTGATGAGTTGTTTGTTTGATGGAATAAGATCGCCTACGTTATCCCAGTGTACTATCAGTTCACGTAACGGCAGATTGTCTTGATAAAAGCCGAACAGGCTTTTCGCAGAGTCAAGATTTGGTTGGGGGTGTGTTTGTGTGAGGTGACCTTGTGGGTCCATGTCAACTAATAAGGTGCTGTTGTTTCGGCGATATAGTGCCCCAGCCAAGTTAAGCGCTGTGGTGGTTTTTCCTACACCACCTTTTTGATTAAAAATTGCGATTTTAGCCATAGTTTTTTTTAAGCCTGCTTAACGCTAGTGTTGGCGATCAAAAAATCAATACGCTAAGCATACTAACACATTGATAATATTGAACTACTTTGTGAGTTGTAAAACATTATTGATTATTGAGCAGCCGCTAGGTGGAATTAGTCTTTAATTAACTCAGCATACTTGGCACGTATCTTTGCAGCTTTAGGTGCGGCAACTGCAAGGCAATAGGGTTGAAAAGGGTTTTTGTCGAAATAATATTGATGATAATCTTCAGCTGGATAAAATATTGCTGCATCATTAATTTGCGTCACAATCGGGCTAGGCCAAATTTCCTCTGCGTTTAATTGCTTAATCATGTTCAGGGTGGCTGCTTTTTGTGCATCACTTTGACAAAAAACGGCAGAGCGGTATTGCGTGCCCACATCATTGCCCTGACGGTTTGGAGTCGTAGGGTCATGTGAAGCAAAAAAGATTTCCAATAGGGTTTCAAATGCAATCACATCTGCATCAAAAGTAATTTGTATGCCCTCGGCATGTCCTGTGTCACCGTTACAAATTTCTTTATAGGTGGGGTTGTTAGTGTGTCCGCCGATGTAGCCAGATACCACTTTACTCACGCCTTTAAGTTGACTGAATACTGGTTCGGTACACCAGAAACAGCCACCTGCGAACACTGCAATTTGTTGATTATTCATTTATCTGTCCATTTCAAAATTATTTAAACCAATACATATTTTTGTGTCATATGCTTAGTCAGTTTAATCAGGTAAAGATTACAATTTAAGCATGAATTTAAATGCACTCTATGTAGACTTTAACTCTTATTTTGCTTCGGTGGAGCAGCAGTTAGTGCCACAGCTGCGCGGCAAACCGCTGGGTGTGCTGGCAGTGATGGCTGAAACCACCTGCTGCATTGCTGCGAGTTACGAGGCTAAGGCCTTTGGCGTGAAGACTGGCACAGTGGTCAGTGAAGCGCGCAAACTTTGCCCAGACATTGTTTTTGTACAGGCGCGGCCGCCGCTGTATGTGGAATATCACCATCAATTGATTGAAATTGTCGAAAGCTGCACACATGTGGAAAAAGTGCTATCGATTGACGAGATGGTGTGTCAGTTGACCGGTAGCCAGCAAATTAAAGACAATGCGCTTAAGCTAGCGTCCAAAATTAAACGTGAGATTGCTAAAAATGCGGGTGATTACATTAAATGCTCGATAGGTATCGCGCCTAACACTTTTTTGGCTAAAGTGGCCTCTAACATGCAAAAGCCAGATGGCTGCGTGGTGATAGAAGGGCATGAACTGCCCCAGCGTTTGTTTGGGCTGGCGCTGCGAGATTTAAATGGCATAGGTAAGCAAATGGAAGCGCGACTTAACCGCTATCGAATCAATACGGTTGAGCAGCTATACCTAGCGAATAGGCAGCAACTACAAACAGCTTGGGGTTCGATTGAGGGTGAGCGCATGTATGACAAGTTGCGCGGCATTGAGCCCTATTATGTGAAAAATACACGTAGTAGTTTGGGGCACTCGCATGTCTTGCCGCCAGAGCAGCGCAATCAGGCGGGTGCGCGGGCAGTCTTACATCGCTTGCTGCAAAAAGCCAGTATGCGCATGCGCAGCTATGATCTGCTTGCTTCACGCATTGCCGTGAAAATTAAATTCAGAAATATGCCAAGCTGGTCTTTAGAAAGTGCGATTTCACCGACGGACAACACCCTAACCTTGATTAAAGCGTTGGAGACGTTTTTGCAGTATTACCCCAACACCAAGCACGAGCCTTATGCAGTTGGCGTATCTTTTTCTGGCTTGCTTACAGCGGAAGAGGCCGCGCGTGATTTGTTTCAAACCGCACCACTAGAAAACGAAAAAAAACTGAATAAAGCCATAGATACACTGAATTCAAAGTTCGGAAAAAACACCATCTACTTTGGCGGTGCGCATCAGGCCTTGAAAGATGCGCCCATGCGTATTGCTTTTAACCATATCCCGGATTTGGCTGTAGAAGGTGATGAGGTGGAAGATTAAGGCACGCCTCATGAAAAGCATGATTTACAAAGCATTTACAACTCCTAAGTAAGCTTAATTTTAACTAACGCCGTTGTGTGACTATCTGCATCAATAAAACTTTTTTAAAAATGCAGCAACCGAAGATTCGGTTTAATTTGAGTTGTGCAATTGGCTTGATAAAAACAAGCAACAAAGGAGAAGTTAAATGCGTAATAAAGAGTTGAATGTTTTACGAGTTTCTATGGTGTCAGCATTGATGGCAGCAACGTTTGCAAGCCCGGCCATGGCAAATGATCAATATACAGATTCTGCCAGAGTGCTGTCAGTCACCCCACAAACTGAGCGTGTGAACGTGCCGCGTCAGGAATGCCGCACCGAATATCAGCAACAAAGCTATAGCAATCCTAATCAGAACTCAATTATGGGGGCTGTGATTGGTGGTGTGGCCGGTGGTTTGTTGGGTAATACTGTAGGTCGTGGCAGTGGCCGAGTTGCGGCTGCGGCGGTGGGTGCTGGTGTAGGTGCAATTGCCGGTGACCGTATCGCGAATAGCAGAAACAACACAGTCACCTCGCACACTGTGCCTGTAGAGGTGTGCTATCAGGTGGATAACTGGCAAAACGTGAACGCAGGTTACTTAGTGACTTACGAGTATAACGGTAGAACTTATAACACGGTGACTGCTGCCGATCCCGGTAATTATATTGATGTGAATGTGATAGTAGCGCCTAATAGCCGTATCGTTTCACAAGTGAATTATATAGAGCCCGCTTACTACGATAAACCGCGCTGGAACAATGGTCGAGGTTATGACAAACGTCGCGGTTGGGATGATAGAAATTCACGTGGCCAACATCGCTACTACTAAAAAGTTTTAGATTGATAAAAACCTGACGGCACTCAATATCGTCAGGTTTTTTTTATGGCTTTTTGAATAGAAATTTAGTCTTGCTGCGTGAGATACAAGTAAAATTGATCTTCACTCACATTCATGTAAAAAACATTCGTGAAACTTATTGTAGATTGCGCGCTTAGTCATCAATTACTTACTTTGCCTGCGGACAGTGCGCTATCCAAGCTGCTCTGCATAGCAAATGTTAGGCAGTTAAGCATGCCTTTGGAGGCTGTGGTTGCAGAACAATATGGCTTGTCTGCTAAGCCAGATTACCCAATTGCACCGATTGCTGCCCATGCGGATGGCGTAGATGTCGGGCATGCCTATTGGTTAAGGGCTGAGCCGGTACATTTGTTATTGCAGCGCGATAGTTTTAGTTTAAGCGAACCGGTGCCGCTGTCTGTTGAATACGCACATGCTCAGCAAATAATTGCTATTTTAAATCAGCATTTTAGCGTGGATGGTATGACGTTCGCAGTGGGTAATTCCGGCGCTTGGTATGTGCGTTTAGATAAGCAGCCAGAAGTGCAAACCTCTCTGCCCGCAGTTGCGCTAGATAGAAATATTTATCAGTTTATGCCCACCGGTGTCGATGCTTCAACATGGCTTTCGTATATGAATGAGGTGCAGATGTTATTGCATGAGCACCCAGTGAACCACGCGCGCGAGTCCATGCATCAGCCAGCAGTGAATAGTGTGTGGTTTTCTGGTGGCGGGGTAATGCCGCAAGCGCAGTCATTGCAAAGCGCTGATCACGCGCTGTTAGCAAACAGTCCGTTTTATCAGGGCGTGGCAAAGCTTTTAGGCCTAACTATCGCGCCTCTGGATGTGCATTGGTCAAGATATTTATCGCAAAAAAATTCTGATGTGCGCCTAGAATTGCCGGGTCAGCATTTGTCCGATGATGCAAACTTTAATCACTTGAGGCAAATGCTCAAAGATAAGCAAATTCGAGAGTTGGTATTGAATCTTGGTTGTTATGAGAAAACGCTGGTGGCAACCATCAAGCCGCTAGATATTTATAAATTCTGGCGTAAAACCAAAGCGATTAGTAGCTACTTAATATGACGATTATCAAACAACGCCCCGCCCCATTAGATGCAATCGAAACCCTGCAAAGTGCTGGTTTCACTCCGCTGATTGCACGCTTGTTTGCTGCACGCGGTGTAGATGATGTGGCAAAGGTGGCGATTAATCTTAGTCAGTTGCTGCCACCGAACACGCTGACGAATAATCAGCAGATGGCAAAGTTGTTGGCAGATGCAATTGGCGCGCAAAAAAAACTGCTGGTAATCGGTGATTATGATGCTGACGGCGCCACCGCCACCGCCGTTGCAGTAAAAGGCTTGCGTGCGTTTGGCGCGAATGTGGGCTTTTTAGTACCCAATCGTTTTGAATATGGCTATGGTTTGACGCCTGAAATTGTTGCGCTGGCTGCAACACAAGAGCCGGATGTCATTATTACTGTAGATAACGGGATTGCCAGTGTCGATGGTGTGGCGGACGCCAACGCGTTGGGTATTCAAGTGTTGATTACCGACCATCATTTGCCAGGGGCGGAAACGCCGGAGGCTGCATGTATTATTAATCCGAACCAGCGCGGGTGTGGTTTTGCCAGTAAAAATTTAGCGGGTGTGGGTGTTATGTTTTATGCCTTGCTTGCACTGCGAGCCGAGATGCGTGAGCGCGGCCTATTTGCAGAAGCTTCAGAACCTAACTTAACTGAGTTGCTAGACTTGGTTGCGCTGGGTACGGTGGCCGACTTGGTTAAGTTGGATGAAAATAACCGAATCCTTGTCGAGCAGGGGCTGCGTAGAATCCGTGCTGGTGTATGCAGTGCTGGTATTACGGCACTGCTAAACGTTGCCGGACGTGAGCCTGCAAAAGCCAGCGCACAGGATTTGGGTTTTTATGTAGGACCACGTTTAAATGCGGCTGGTCGCTTAGATGACATGACCCTAGGCATACAATGTTTGCTGGCAAAGTCTGAAGTTGAGGCTGCACAAATCGCGCAGGAGTTGCATCATTTGAACCTGCAACGGCGCAGCATTGAAACCGATATGCAAGATAGCGCCAATGTCGAATTAAACGATGCAGAAGTCGCGCAGCAGTTTTCTATCTGTATTTATCAGCCAGAATGGCATCAGGGCGTGATTGGTATTTTGGCCTCGCGTATTAAAGAGCGCCATCATCGCCCGGTGATTGCGTTTGCCGATGCGGGCGATGGACTGGTGAAGGGATCTGGGCGCTCAATCGCAGGTTTGCATTTGCGTGATGCGCTAGATTTATTAAGTAAGCATCAGCCGCAATTGATACTGAAATTTGGCGGTCATGCCATGGCCGCAGGGTTGACGATTAAAGCAGACGATTTTGAGTTGTTTAAACACAGCTTTGAGGCCGTGGTCAAAGCTTTAATCAGTGAGGCAGATTTAGAGTCGGTGTTGGAAGTTGACGGTGGTTTAAGCATGGCTGAAATGAATTTCCAAACGGCACAATTATTAGAAACACAAGTGTGGGGTCAGGGTTTTGCGCCGCCTTTGTTTTATGATGCGTTTGAGGTGCTAAGTCAGCGTTTGCTCGGTGAAAAGCATTTGAAGCTGTTACTTAAACCATTATCAGGTGGCTCGGTTGAAGCTATTTATTTTAATCAGACAGATTTTCTGAGTGAGCGCATACAGGCGGCTTACCAATTACAAACCAATAGCTACAATGGCGCGCAAAAAGTGCAGCTAAATCTACGTTACGTTGCGCAATAAACAGGCAGAAGGAGATGGGTATGCATGCGCAACAAGACAATCCGCATTACCTTCAGGTGAATATGTTGCAAGCGATGTTAGTGCCGCGTGAGATTAACAGCCATAAAGGCGATTCTGGCAGTGTCGCTATTATTGGCGGCGATGATGGTATGGTCGGTGCTGCGTTGCTCGCGGCGCGCGCAGCCTTGTTCAGCGGTGCTGGTCGTGTTTATGCTGCCATGTTAAGTCAGGCAGCACCCAGTGTAGATATGCTTCACCCTGAAATTATGCTGCGTAAGCCTGCTGCTTTGGCGCATTTAAATCAGCTGGATGCGCTCGCTATAGGGCCTGGATTGGGGCAATCAATTGCAGCGATTGAGCTGCTGATTTTCTGGTTAAAGCAGCCCAGTGCTAAGCAATTGCCGCTTGTGCTTGACGCCGATGCGCTGAACTTAATCGCACAACATCAGCATCTTGCTGACTTGGTGAAAGTGCGGCAGGCACCAATGGTCATGACCCCGCATGCTGCTGAAGCTGCGCGCTTGCTGGCAACTACGGCTGATGCAGTGCAGAGTCAACGTGTAGAATCCGCATTAACACTCGCTAAAACATTTAATATGACTTGTGTGCTAAAAGGTGCAGGTACGGTTTGCGCCAGTGCAGATGGTCATCATGTGATCAATACTACGGGTAATCCTGCGCTGGCTAGCGGTGGCACAGGCGATGTGCTTACTGGCTTAATCGCGGGTTTAATCGCGCAAGGGTTATCGGTGATGGATGCCGCAAAGCTCGCCGTATACTCACATGGTCTGGCAGCCGACAATTTAGTTGCAAAGCATATTGGACCAAGAGGGTTAACTGCTTCAGAACTTATGATTGAAATTCGCAGTGTGCTCAATCAGTTTGCGTTGCCTTGACAAATAGTGTCTGCGTTGACGGTTGATAGTCCTAAAGCTAAAATGGCGCCAGTTTTAAAAACATCGATAAAACAATACGTAAGGTAGACATGCCAAGAAAATTAGTAGTTGCCAATTGGAAGATGCATGGCAGCTTAGCCTCAAATCAGCAGTTGTTAGAGGCATATATTCAAACACTAAAATCATTGGAAAATGTCGATGTTGTTGTTTGTGTGCCCTATCCTTACCTTGCGCAAGCACAATCCTTACTGGCTAGTTCTTCTATTGCATGGGGCGCGCAAAATGTAAGTAAAGATACGCTGGGCGCATATACCGGAGAGGTGAGTGCGCTGATGTTGCGAGATTTTGGTGCAAAATACGTCATTATTGGGCATTCAGAACGTGCAACAGCTTATTGTGAGTCCGATGAAAATGTTGCTACAAAATTCATGCAAGCCAAAGCCCATGGCTTAATTCCGATATTGTGTGTAGGCGAAACATTGATTGAGCGTGAAGCCGGCATGATGGAAATGGTGGTGGCTAAGCAGCTGGATACGATTATACAAATGTACGGTGCTGCACTGTTCGCAAACGCCGTGATTGCTTATGAGCCGATTTGGGCAATTGGCAGCGGTTTGGCAGCAACTCCGGATCAGGCACAAAGTATGCATGAGTTCATCCGTAATAGAATTGCCAGTCATGATGAAGACGCGGCAAATAGCTTGAAAATCCTCTACGGGGGCAGCGTAAACCCTCAAAATGCGGTACAATTATTCGTTATGCAAAACATTAACGGCGGTTTAATTGGCAGGTGCTCATTAAATGCGCAAGAATTTGAAGGGATATGCCGCGCAGCGAACTAAATTGTAGTTCAATAAGTCATCAAATTGGCTTATGTTTATGATTAGTGGCGCTTTGCAGAGCAGAGAGTAAAAATGGAAAAATTAGTATTAGTGATTCATGTGTTGGCTGCTGTTGGTGTAATAGGCTTGGTCTTGTTGCAGCATGGTAAAGGTGCCGATATGGGTGCTTCTTTCGGTAGTGGTGCATCAGGTAGTTTGTTTGGTGTGTCTGGTTCATCTAACTTTATGAGTCGTGCTACAGCTGCTTTTGTCGTAGTGTTTTTTGCTACCAGCCTTACTTTAGCCTATATGGCGAGCAACAAAGCTGGTGATGCCAGTGTGGTAAAAACACAGGCGGCTAAAATAATGGATAACAAATCACCTGCAGTTCCCGCGGCTGATGTGGTAAAACCTGAAGCGCCAGCTACGGAGGTTGTGCCTAAGTAATTGTTTTATTGAGCGTTCGCTCAAAATTGCCGTCGTGGTGGAATTGGTAGACACGCTATCTTGAGGGGGTAGTGACGAAAGTCGTGAGAGTTCGAGTCTCTCCGTCGGCACCAAAATTAAATTTCGTTGTCCGAGTTTGTTGTGAATAAAGGCGATGGCGAAATATCAAATAACAAAATGCTAGAACCTTTGTCATCATTTTGTGACAAAACCAATTGAAAATAATGTGTTTAATCATTTAAGTTTATTAATTGCTGTGAGTGACTCAGTCTGGGGCTGACCTGTGCTAGAAAATTATTACCCGATTTTATTATTTATTCTTGTGGGCTTAGGCGTTGGCATAGGCCCCTTAGTTTTATCTAGGCTGGTTTCGCCAAGTAGACCTGACTCTCAAAAAAACTCCCCTTACGAGTGCGGCTTTGAAGCGTTTGAAGATGCGCGTATGAAATTTGATGTGCGCTATTACTTAGTGGCTATTCTGTTTATTCTTTTCGATTTAGAAATCGCGTTTTTATTCCCGTGGGCTGTGGTGTTGCAAGAGATCGGCTTGTTCGGCTTTATTGCAATGATGATATTTTTAGGCGTTTTGGTGATCGGCTTCATCTACGAATGGATGAAGGGTGCCTTAGAGTGGGATTGATTTAGCTATGAGTATTGAAGGTATTTTAGAAAAAGGCTTCGTCACCACTACGTTAGATACGGTGATTAATTACACACGTACCGGCTCATTGTGGCCGATGACCTTTGGTTTGGCTTGCTGTGCGGTAGAGATGATGCATGCGGGTGCTTCGCGTTATGACCTTGACCGCTTTGGTATTGTGTTTCGTCCTAGCCCGCGTCAGTCTGATGTGATGATTGTTGCTGGTACTTTGGTCAACAAAATGGCGCCAGCGTTACGCAAAGTTTATGATCAGATGGCTGAGCCACGCTGGGTGATTTCTATGGGTTCATGCGCGAATGGCGGTGGCTATTATCACTACTCTTATGCAGTGGTGCGTGGCTGTGACCGTATTGTTCCTGTAGATGTCTACGTGCCTGGTTGCCCACCGACGGCTGAAGCGTTGTTGTACGGCATTGTGCAATTGCAGAATAAAATTAAACGTACCAATACCATTGCGCGCTAAGCGTCTTAAGATATAGATACGAAGAGAATATGTCAGCTAAATTAGATCAGTTATCAGCAAGTCTGCAAGCGGTGCTCGGTGCAAAAATCACCAAGCAGATTAATGCATTGGGTGAAATTACCATTGAATGTAAAGCCGCCGATTACCTAAATGTTTGTCAGTTGTTGCGTGATGATGCAGCGCTGAAGTTTGAACAGTTAATCGATTTATGTGGTGTTGATTATCAAGAATATGGCGATGGTGCTTATGACGGTTTGCGCTATGCCGTTGTGAATCATTTTTTATCGGTCAGCTTAAATCAGCGCCTGTGTTTGCGCGTGTTCGCAGCCGATGAAGATTTCCCGACCTTGCCTACGCTGGTGGATTTGTGGCCGGTAGCGAATTGGTTTGAGCGCGAAGCTTTTGACCTCTACGGCATCATGTTTGAAAACCATCCTGATTTGCGTCGTTTACTCACAGATTATGGCTTTGTAGGCCATCCATTCCGTAAAGATTTCCCTATGATAGGTAACGTTGAAATGCGTTATGACCCAGAGCAACAGCGTGTGATTTATCAACCTGTTTCCATTGATTTGCGTAACAATGTGCCGCGTGTGATTCGTAGTGAGGGGGCGCACCATGGCTGAAATTAGAAATTACACCATGAACTTTGGTCCACAGCACCCTGCGGCGCATGGTGTGTTGCGTTTAGTGCTGGAGTTGGATGGTGAGGTAATTCAACGTGCTGACCCACACATCGGTTTATTGCATCGCGGTACTGAAAAGTTAGCCGAAAATCGCACTTATTTGCAAAGTGTGCCTTACATGGACAGGTTGGATTATGTGTCCATGATGGCTAACGAGCATGCCTATGTAATGGCCATTGAGAAGATGATGGGGTTGGATGTGCCGGTGCGCGCACAATACATCCGCGTTATGTTTGATGAAATTACCCGTGTGCTTAATCATTTGTTATGGCTGGGTGCGCACGCGCTGGATGTAGGTGCCATGTCAGTATTCCTTTACGCCTTCCGTGAGCGTGAAGATTTATTCGATGTGTATGAGGCGGTTTCTGGTGCGCGTATGCACGCAGCTTACTACCGTCCCGGTGGTGTGTATCGTGATTTGCCTAACCAAATGCCACAATACGAAGTTTCGCCGTTCCGTAACGCTAAAACCGTCAAAGCGCAAAACGAAAACCGTCAGGGTTCATTGCTCGATTTTATTGAAGACTTTACCAATCGTTTTCCGAAATATATTGATGAGTACGAAACGTTGCTCACTGATAACCGTATCTGGAAGCAGCGTACCGTGGGTATTGGTGTGGTCACACCAGAGCGCGCATTGGCGCTTGGCATGACAGGGCCGATGTTGCGTGGCTCAGGTATTGCATGGGATTTACGCAAAAAACAACCTTATGAAGTCTATGCTGACTTGGATTTTGATATTCCGGTTGGCGTAAATGGTGATTGCTATGATCGCTACTTGGTGCGCATGGAAGAATTCAGGCAATCTAACCGCATCATTAAACAATGTGTGGATTGGCTGCGTAAAAATCCAGGCCCAGTGATTACTGAAGACAGAAAAGTAGCGCCGCCTGACCGTGAAGGTATGAAAACCAACATGGAAGATTTGATTCATCATTTCAAACTGTTTACTGAGGGTTTTCATGTGCCAGCAGGCGAGGCTTATGCTGCAGTGGAGCATCCAAAAGGTGAGTTTGGTATTTACATGGTGTCAGATGGTGCTAATAAACCATACCGTTTAAAAATCCGCGCGCCGGGTTTCCCGCATTTGGCAGCGCTGGACGAAATGACTAAAGGTCATATGATTGCCGACTTGGTGGCGATTATCGGCACGCAAGATATTGTATTCGGCGAGATTGACCGATGAGCATCGTCTTTCACGCGCATCCATCTGCGTTTATCGACGGTTTGAAGAATTTAGATTTGAATAGATCAATTAAATGTTAAGTCCAGAAGCCATTAAGAAAATAGATTACGAGCTGACTAAATATCCGGCTGACCAACGTCAGGCGGCAGTCATGAGTGCTTTGCGCATTGTGCAGACTGAGCGTGGCTGGTTATCAAAAGAAAGCATCACTGAAGTTGCGCAATATTTAGGCATGCCTGAAATTGCGGCAATGGAAGTGGCAACTTTTTACAATATGTATGATTTAAATCCAGTCGGTAAATACAAAATTACCATCTGTACTAACATCTCTTGCATGCTACGCGGCTCGGATGAAATCGTAGATCACTTACAGCACAAGCTGGGTGTGGGTTTCAATGAGGTGACTGCTGACGGCAAATATTGCCTGAAAGAGGGCGAGTGCATGGGCTGTTGTGGTGGCGCACCGTTGATGCATGTGAACAATACAAAAATGTACGAGTTTTTAAGTCCGGAAAAAGTGGATGCAATTTTGGAGGAGCTGAAATAATGACTGCTTCTGCAAAACCTGTAGTGATGACCGATTTGGCTGGGCAAACTTTGGTAACCCTGCGTACCCTCACTGAAAAAGATCCTGCGTCGTTAGAGACCTATCTCAAGTTAGGTGGCTATCAAGCGCTCAAGCGCGTGGTGACTGAAAAAGTTAAAGCCACCGATATCATCACCGAAGTTAAAACCTCAGCCTTGCGTGGCCGTGGCGGTGCGGGTTTCCCAACTGGTCTTAAATGGAGCTTCATGCCGCGTTATTTCGACGGTGTGAAATATCTGGTTTGCAACACTGATGAAGGTGAACCGGGCACTTTTAAAGACCGCGATATTATTCGCTATAACCCGCATCAACTGATTGAAGGCATGGCGATTGCCGCTTACACCTTGGGTGCGCGTGTTGGCTATAACTATATTCACGGTGAAATCTGGGAAGATTACGAAACCTTCGAAGCTGCGCTACATGAAGCAAAAGCAGCCGGTTACTTAGGTGAAAATCTGTTCGGTAGCAATTTCAGTTTTGATTTGTATGCAGTGCATGGCTATGGCGCATACATCTGTGGTGAAGAAACTGCGTTGATTGAATCGATAGAAGGTAAAAAAGGTCAGCCGCGTTTCAAACCGCCATTTCCGGCTAGTTATGGTGTATTTGGCAAACCTACCAATGTGAATAACACGGAGAGTTACGCCAGTATTCCATGGATTATGCAACACGGCGGCAAAGCTTTTGCAGATTTAGGTGTGCCAGGGTCTGGTGGTACTAAATTATTTTCAGTATCTGGTAACGTAGAAAAACCAGGTAACTACGAAGTGAAAATGGGTACGCCATTCACTGAGTTGCTCGCAATGGCTGGTGGTGTTTGGAAAGGTCGCAAATTAAAAGCTGTGATTCCTGGTGGCCCTTCAACGGCTGTAGTTCCTGCGGCAGTGATGCTGGAATCCACCATGGATTACGATGGCATGAGCAAGGCACGTTCAAGCTTGGGTGCTGGTTCTATGATTGTGATGGATGAAAATACTTGCATGGTGAAAACCTTGCATCGTTTGTCTTACTTCTTTTATGAAGAAAGCTGTGGTCAATGCACCCCATGCCGCGAAGGTACCGGATGGGTGTATCGCGTGCTGGATCGTATCGTGAAAGGCAACGGCAAGATGGAAGATTTAGACTTGCTGACAGACGTGAGTAACAACATCTCAGGTCGTACCATTTGCGCATTAGGCGAAGCGGCTGCAACGCCGGTGTTAAGTTTTATTAAACATTTCAGACCAGAGTTTGAATATTACATTCAGCATGGCAAGAGCATGGTAGAACAAAAATAATCTTAATCCACAGATGAACACGGATATACACAGATAAAGCTTGGGTATGCGTAGGGTTCAATGGATTTAATAGGATTCAGCGGAATTTAATTAAGTGAAGCTGCTAAAAGTATTAGAAATATAAACAAAACCACACTGATATCTGTGTTTATCAGTGTTAATCAGTGGTTAAAATAGGTTTTTCAAGATATGTTAAATATTGAAATTGATGGCAAGGCAGTAGAAGTCGAACACGGCAGCACCATTATTGATGCGGCTGACAAGATTGGTGTTGCGATTCCGCGCTTTTGCTACCACCCAAAATTATCTGTAGCGGCTAACTGCCGTATGTGTCTGGTGCAGGTTGAAAAATTCAACAAGCCATTGCCTGCATGTGCCACGCCTGTAGCTGACGGAATGAAGATTTTTACGCGTTCAAAAGCTGCGATTGAAGCACAGCAAAGCGTGATGGAATTTCTGCTGATTAATCACCCATTGGATTGCCCAATTTGTGACCAAGGTGGCGAATGTGACTTGCAGGATATTGCGGTTGCTTATGGATCAAATGGTTCGCGTTACACCGAAGAAAAACGTGTTGTGTTCAATAAAAATATCGGCCCATTAGTGAGTACCGACATGACACGCTGCATTCAATGTACGCGATGTGTGCGTTTCTTGAAAGAAGTAGGTGGCATGCAGGAGCTGGGCTTGGTTGGTCGTGGCGAGCATGCAGAAATTACCGCTTATGTAGACAAGAGCGTAAATTCAGAATTGTCAGGCAACATCATTGATTTGTGTCCAGTTGGTGCTTTAACCAGCAAACCATTCCGTTATTCAGCGCGTAGCTGGGAGCTAACACGCCGCCCTAGCATTGCACCGCATGATGGCTTGGGTTCACATATTGAGGTGCAGGTCAAAGATCACAAAGTCATGCGCGTTGTGCCGCGTGAAAAAGAAAGCATTAATGAGTGCTGGCTGTCTGACCGTGATCGCTTCTCTTATGAAGGTTTAAACAGTCCTGATCGTCTCAAAGTGCCGATGGTGAAACATAATGGGCAATGGGTAGAAACCGATTGGAAAACTGCACTGGAATTTGCTGCGGGTCAAATCAAAGACATTACCAATGAGCACGGCAGCGAAGCGCTAGGTGTTTTGGTTTCACCTAACAGCACCATGGAAGAAGGCTACCTTGCCAAAAAATTGGCTGATGGTTTAGCTTGTGGCAACGTGGATTACCGCTTGCGCCAAACCGATTTCCGTTTAGACGGTAAACGTATCGGTACGCCATGGATGGGCTGTAATATTCAAGAAATTGAAGAGCTGGATCGTATTCTGATCATCGGCTCTAACCTGCGTAATGAGCATCCATTGCTGGCGCAGCGTTTCCGTAAAGCCGTCACCAACGGTGCCGAGTTGTGTATGGTCAGTCCGCTCGACAACAATCCATTAATGGATGTAGCGCATAAAGTGACGGTGCGCCCAAACGACATGGTGAACGTGTTGGGTCAAATTCTGAAAGCGATGTCAGGTTTGCAACGTTTGTCACTGTGCTTGCCGCCTTCACTGACAGCATTGCTGGAAGACATTAAAGTGCGCCCAAACACGCAAGCGATTGCCGAATGTTTGGCAGGTCACGGCAAAGAATATGATTTAGTTGCACCTAAAGTCGGTTTGTTTTTGGGCAATATGGCCTTAAGCGACCCACGTTTTACTGAGATGTACAGCTTGATGGAAGCGATTGGCGGCATTAGTGGCGCTAAAGGCGGTATTTTGCCGGCAGCTGCTAATAGCACCGGTATGCACATGATGGGCGTTATGCCATCTAGCACTGGCATGCACGCTCGCGCCATGTTAGAAGTGCCGCGCAAAGCCTACTTGTTGTTAAACGTAGAGCCTGAGCTGGATTGCCAGCATGCAGCACTTGCGAAAGAAGCAATGGCAAAAGCAGAATGTGTAGTCGCGTTGACTGCCTACAAGTCAGAAGCGCTAGAAAACGCAGATGTGTTACTACCAATTGCACCGTTTACGGAAACTTCAGGCACCTTCATGAGTATGGAAGGCCGTGTGCAAAGCTTTGCCGCAGCAGTCCGACCATTAGGTGAATGCCGCCCAGCTTGGAAAGTACTGCGCGTATTGGCAAATACTTTAGGCTTGCAAGGGTTTGATTATGAATCTAGCGAGCAGGTGAAAGATGCGATTTTTGGTGGCGAAAAACCATCAGCAGTAGTGTGGCGTAGCTTGAACAATAACTTGAAAGAGTTGGTTGAAATTCAGGTCAACATCAAACATGATGGTTTGCAACGTATCGGTGAAGTGCCGCAATACGAGTCAGACCCGATTGTGCGTCGTTCACCACCATTGCAAAAAACCAAGTACAACATCAAGCCTATGGCGCGTATGTGTGCTGCACAACTTGAAGCATTAGGCTTGGTTGAAGGCGATAAAGTGTTGGTGAAGCAAGATAACGGCAGTGCTGTATTGACTGCGCACCTGGATAATCATGTGGCTATGGGCTGTGTGCGCGTAGCGGCTGCTCATGAAGACACCATAGGTTTGGGTGATTTGATGGGTGATATCACCGTTGAAAAGCTTGCAGCAACGCAACAAAATAAAACAACATTGACAGAAGAGCGTGCCTAATGGAATGGTTGGCAAATCTATTTGGTAGTTATTGGCCAGGTGTAGAACTCACTGGCTGGACATTGATTAAAATCGTAGCAATTGTCGCACCTTTGATGGGTGCTGTCGCTTACTTAACCTTGGCTGAGCGTAAAGTGATTGGCTTTATGCAAGTGCGTATCGGCCCGAACCGTGTAGGTTATTTTGGTTTGTTACAGCCTTTAGCTGATGGTATTAAACTGCTGTTTAAAGAAGTTGTTCTGCCTACCGCTGCTAACAAAACTTTATTTTTGTTGGGTCCGGTTTTAGCCATTGCGCCTGCATTTGCAGCTTGGGCAGTAGTGCCGTTCGACATGAACATGGTGCTAGCCGATATTGATGCAGGTTTGCTCTATATTCTAGCAATGACTTCAGTCGCGGTTTATGGTGTGATTATTGCGGGTTGGGCATCAAACTCTAAATACGCGTTCTTGGGTAGCTTACGTTCTGCCGCACAAATCGTGTCTTATGAAATTGCCATGGGTTTTGCGCTAGTAGGTGTGCTGATGTGCGCCAATAGCTTGAATTTAGGCAAAATCGTATTGGGGCAATCCGGTGGTTTGCTGCATTGGTATTTCTTACCTTTGTTCCCTTTATTTGTCGTATATTTCATCAGCGCCGTGGCAGAAACCAACCGCGCGCCATTCGATGTGGCTGAAGGTGAATCTGAAATTGTTGCCGGTTTCCACGTAGAATACTCAGGCATGGCATTTGCTGTATTCTTCTTAGCTGAATACGCAAACATGATTTTAGTTTCCATGTTGGCGGCTTTAATGTTCTTGGGTGGCTGGTTATCACCAGTGTCGTTCATTCCAGATAGCTTCTTGTGGTTGCTGGCTAAAGTAGGTTTCTTGTTGTTCCTGTTCTTATGGTTCCGCGCTACCTTCCCACGTTATCGCTATGACCAAATTATGCGTTTGGGCTGGAAAGTGTTTATTCCAATTACTATCGTATGGATTGTTTTCGTTGGCGGCATGATGCAAACCCCATGGGCGCATCTGTTCCACTAGACCTTACACTTAAGTATTAGATTAAAAAAACATGATTAAATCGATTAAACAAACACTGGGCAGCTTAATGCTGTGGGAATTGCTGAAAGGCATGGCGCTGACAGGCCGTTACTTTTTTGCCCCCAAAATTACCGTGCAATATCCGGAAGAAAGCACGCCGCAATCTAATCGCTTTCGTGGATTACATGCATTGCGTCGCTATCCTAACGGTGAAGAGCGCTGTATTGCTTGCAAACTGTGTGAAGCGGTGTGCCCGGCGATGGCGATTACTATTGAGTCTGAGCAGCGCGAAGACAACACGCGCCGCACCACACGTTATGACATTGATTTAACCAAATGTATTTTCTGCGGCATGTGTGAAGAGTCTTGCCCAGTGGATTCCATTGTTGAAACGCGTGTGTTCGACTACCACGGTGAGCAGCGTGGTGATTTGCTTTACACCAAAGAAATGTTGCTGGCAGTGGGTGATAAGCATGAGAAGCAGATTGCCGCTGACCGCGAGCAAGATAAGAAATTTAGATAGTTAATTCAATAAGCACATATTTTTATGACATTTTTTGGCTTGCATTTTCAAGACATCGTTTTCTACACACTAGCCGCTATTTTGCTGTTTGCTGGTTTGCGTGTCATTACCACGCGTAACCCGGTTTATGCGGCTTTATATTTAGTGCTGGCATTCTTTACCGCAGCGGGTATCTGGTTATTGCTGGAAGCCGAGTTTCTGGCGATTGTGCTGGTGTTGGTATATGTAGGTGCAGTAATGGTGCTGTTCCTGTTCGTGGTGATGATGCTGGATATTAACTTAGACAAACTGCGTGAAGGTTTCTGGAGTGCGCTGCCGGTAGCGCTGCCAGTAGGTGGCCTGATGGCGGTTGAAATGGTGATGATTGTTGGCGTGCGTAATTTTGGTGCCGATAAAGCAATCGCACCGGCACCGCGTCCTGCGGATTACAGCAACACCGCTGAACTCGGCCGTGTGCTCTATACCGATTATTTATTAGCGTTTGAGTTAGCCTCGGTAATACTGCTGGTGGCAATTATTGCTGCAATTGCACTCACCTTGCGTGATCGTAAAGACAGTAAATCGATGGATCCGTCCAAGCAGGTGCTAGTGAAAAAAGCAGACCGTTTACGCATCATAAAAATGCAGGCTGAAGTGGAAGCGCCTGAAGCTGCAACTGATGGCAAGGAGGCTAAATAATGGTTGGTTTACAGCACTATTTGATTTTAGGCACGCTACTGTTTGCAATCAGCGTGATTGGTATTTTCTTAAACCGTAAAAACGTGATTATTTTATTGATGGCGATTGAGTTGATGTTGCTGGCGGTGAATCTTAACTTTATCGCGTTCTCACATTATCTCAATGACATCGCAGGTCAGGTATTTGTATTCTTTATTTTGACGGTAGCCGCCGCAGAGTCTGCGATTGGTTTGGCAATTTTAGTAGTGTTGTTCAGAAACTTGCGCACCATTAATGTTGATGATCTAAATTCATTAAAAGGCTAAGTAACTCGTATGACCATGCAACAAATTTATCTCGCAATTCCACTACTACCGCTACTGGCAGCCGTTGTCATCGGCCTGTTTGGTAAAGTATTGCCGCGTGCTGCGGCACATATCGTTACCATTGTTGGCGTGGCTATTTCATTCGTGCTTTCAGTGTATGTGCTGAAAGATGCGTTTGTGAGCCCGCCTTACAACGAAACTGTTTATTCATGGCTAAAAAGTGGTAATTTCTCGTTTGAAATCGGCTTTTTGATTGACCGCTTATCCGCCATGATGATGGTGGTAGTGACTTTTGTGTCGCTAATGGTGCATATCTACACCATCGGTTACATGGCTGAAGACAAAGGTTACGCGCGCTTTTTTAGCTACATTTCACTATTTACCTTCGCCATGCTCATGCTGGTAATGAGCAACAACTTTATGCAGTTGTTCTTTGGTTGGGAAGCAGTAGGTTTAGTGTCTTATCTGCTCATTGGATTCTGGTACACACGTCCAACGGCTATCTACGCCAACTTAAAAGCGTTCTTGGTGAACCGTGTTGGTGACTTCGGCTTCTTACTCGGCATCGGCTTGGTATTGTTTTACTTCGGTAGTTTAGATTATGCCGCCGTGTTCTCTGTTGCGCCACAAATGGCGGATATCCAAATTAACCTGATGGGTGACGCTTCATGGTCACTCATGACCGTGACCTGCATCTTGCTGTTTATCGGTGCGATGGGTAAATCAGCACAAGTGCCACTACATGTTTGGCTACCAGATTCTATGGAAGGCCCAACGCCGATTTCAGCGTTGATTCACGCCGCTACCATGGTAACTGCGGGTATTTTCATGGTGGCACGTATGTCGCCATTGTTTGAGTTGTCGACCACTGCGTTATCGTTTGTGTTGATTATCGGCAGTATCACTGCTTTGTTTATGGGCTTTTTGGGCATTATTCAAAACGACATTAAACGTGTGGTTGCATATTCGACCTTGTCGCAATTAGGTTATATGACGGTAGCTCTAGGTGCCTCAGCTTATTCAGTGGCTATTTTCCACTTGATGACGCATGCTTTCTTTAAAGCGCTGCTATTCTTAGGTGCTGGCGCTGTGATTATGGGTATGCACCACGACCAAGATATCCGCAACATGGGTAACTTGAAAAAATACATGCCAGTGACTTGGATTACATCATTAATTGGCTCATTAGCGCTGATTGGTACGCCGTTCTTTGCCGGATTTTACTCAAAAGACAGCATTATCGAGGCGGCTAAATTCTCAACTATTCCGGGTAGTGGGTTTGCATACTTTGCAGTGCTAGCAGGCGTATTTG
This sequence comes from Methylotenera sp. 24-45-7, assembly GCA_002281815.1. Lineage (GTDB taxonomy): Bacteria > Pseudomonadota > Gammaproteobacteria > Burkholderiales > Methylophilaceae > Methylotenera. The sequence continues at coordinate 7,505 of NCHI01000008.1, read as the reverse complement.
TGACTGCGTTTTACAGTTTCCGCATGTACTTCCTAGTGTTCCACGGTAAAGAAAAATGGCGCGATGTGAAGCATCATGAGGCACACGATGACGGTGCACATGATGATGCGCATGACGATCATGATCATCATCACGGTTTAAGCCCAACGGATGACCCACACGAGCCGGGCTGGGTAGTGAAGTTGCCATTGATTTTACTGGCAATTCCATCTGTGTTTATCGGCTACATCGCAATTGAGCCTATGTTATTTGGTGAGTTCTTTAAAGGCGTTATCTTTGTAGATGCCGCTACACACCCAGCAATGCATGAGTTAACACAGCATTGGCATCATGTATTCCATTCTGCTGCTGGTATGGCGCTACATGGCTTCATGACACTGCCGTTTGCACTCGCTGCATCTGGTGTGGCACTTGCCTGGTTCTTCTATATGAAACGCCCTGATATTCCGGCTGCAATTCAAAAACGCTTTGCAACGATCAATGCCATTCTTGAAAACAAATACGGTTTTGATAGTTTTAATGACCGTTTCTTTGCCGCTGGTTCACGCCTACTTGGCAACAAGTTATGGCAAATCGGCGATGTGAAACTGATTGATGGTGCAATGGTAAACGGTACTGCCAATTTAATTGGCAAGCTTTCTACCGTGGTGCGTAAACTACAAACCGGCCTAATTTACCATTACGCTTTCGCCATGATTATTGGTGTGTTTCTGATGCTCTCGTTTTTCTCTAAAGTTTAAAAAATGCTTGAATACTTTTTGCAACACATTTTAAGTTTTTCAATTTGGCTGCCAATTGCTTTTGGTGTCGCCGTTTTGTTTACCGCCGATGATAACAAACCTTGCTTGACCAGATGGTTGGCACTGGCTGGCAGTATTGCTAGCTTTTTAGTGACGATTCCACTGTATACGCATTTTAATTTTGCTGATGGCGGCTTTCAGTTCCAAGAGCGTTTTCTGTGGATTGCCTCATTTAATATTAACTACCATCTTGGTGCAGATGGCTTAGCAGTGCCACTGATACTGCTCACCAGTTTTACCACCGTGATCGTAGTGCTTTCAGCTTGGGAAGTGATTGAAAAACGCGTAGCTCAATACATGGCATCGTTCTTGATTATGAGCGGCCTCATGATTGGCGTGTTTAGTGCCTTGGATGCGATTTTTTACTATGTGTTCTGGGAAGCGATGTTGATTCCTATGTTCTTGATTATCGGTATCTGGGGTGGCCCTAACCGCGTGTATGCTACGGTTAAGTTCTTCCTCTACACCTTGCTTGGCTCATTGCTGATGCTGGTAGCGTTCATTTATATGTATCACCAAACTGGTAGTTTTGCGATTACCGATTATTATCAAATGCCAATGACTTTGAATGTGCAGATCTTAGTGTTCTTGGCATTCTTTGCGGCGTTTGCGGTAAAAATCCCAATGTGGCCGGTACACACTTGGTTGCCTGATGCGCACGTGGAAGCACCCACCGGCGGTTCAGTCGTGTTGGCGGCGATTGCCTTGAAACTAGGTGGCTATAGTTTTCTGCGTTTTGCCATGCCAATCGCACCGGATGCCGCACATTATCTGTCAGGCTTGATGATTGCCTTATCACTGATTGCAATTGTATACATTGCATTGGTGGCACTGGTACAAAAAGACATGAAAAAGCTCATCGCTTATTCTTCTATCTCACACATGGGTTTTGTGACGCTAGGTTTTTTCATCTTCAATAACTTGGGTCTTGAAGGCGCTATTGTGCAAATGATTTCACATGGCTTTATTTCAGCTGCCATGTTCTTGTGTGTGGGTGTGTTATACGACCGCGTACATAGCCGTCAGATTGAAGCCTACGGCGGTGTAGCGAACACCATGCCGATGTTTGCAGCATTTGTTGTGTTGTTTGCCATGGCCAATAGCGGCTTACCAGGCACTTCAGGTTTTGTGGGTGAGTTCATGGTGATTCTTGGTGCGATACAGGTCAACTTCTGGTATGCCTTCTTAGCGTCGTTCACACTGATTTTTGGCGCAGCTTATACGCTATGGATGGTGAAGCGTGTGTTTTACGGAGAAGTTGCCAATGAAAATGTGGCTGCGCTCAAAGATTTAAATAAACGTGAGTTCTTAATTTTAGCGATATTGGCAATATTGGTATTGGCTGTGGGTATTTATCCTGAGCCACTGACCAATGTGACCAACGCGACGGTTAACCAACTTCTTACTCATTTGTCACACAGCAAGCTGCCAGCAGGTTTTTAAGTTATGGAAAATTTAAGTTACGATCTTTTAACCGCCTTACCTGAAATTATTCTTTTAGGTATGGGTATGCTGGTGTTGATTGTGGATTTGTTTTTAAAACAATCCAACCGTATCGCCATTTATAGTTTGTCGCAATTGGCATTGCTGATGGCCGCTTATGTGACTTTCAGCACCCATGCGCCTGGCGTAGGTTATGCGTTTACCGGTGCTTTTGTGGATGACGCGATGGCGGATATCTTGAAGTTGATGATCTATCTCGGCACCTCACTGATATTTGTTTACACAAGAAACTATATTCAGCTGCGTGACATGTTCCGCGGCGAGTTTTATGCATTAGTACTATTCGCCGTGGTCGGTATGATGATTATGGTGTCGGGTCAAAGCATGCTCACGCTTTACATCGGCTTAGAACTGCTTTCTCTTAGCCTCTATGCCTTGGTCGCATTTGATCGCGACAATGCGCGCGCCACTGAAGCCGCAATGAAGTACTTTGTATTGGGTGCGCTTGCGTCTGGTATGTTGCTATACGGCATGAGCATGATTTATGGCATTACCGGCAGCTTGAATCTTGCTGACATCAGTAATGCTTTATTAAGTACACCTAAGACTAACTCGGTGGTGATTTTGGGTTTGGTATTTATTGTTTCTGGCTTGGCATTCAAATTAGGTGCAGTGCCATTCCAAATGTGGGTGCCTGATGTATATGAAGGCTCACCAACAGCGGTAACCATGATTATTACTTCTGTGCCTAAACTGGCGGCATTTGCATTTGTGATTCGTATGCTGGCGCAAGGTTTGCAAACCATGGCGGTAGATTGGCAGCAAATGCTATTGGTAATGGCAGTGCTATCTATCATCATCGGTAATGTCACGGCAATTGCACAAACCAACTTAAAACGCATGTTGGCTTATTCCACTATTTCGCACATCGGTTTTGTGCTGCTAGGCTTAATGAGCGCCAGTATCAATGGCTTTGCTTCTGCCTTGTTCTACATTTCCAGCTACGTGTTGATGTCGCTGGCTGGTTTCGGCATTATTCTGCTATTGACCCGCAAAGGTTTTGAGGCAGATAAGTTAGATGATTTAAAAGGATTAAATCAGCGCAGCCCATGGATTGCATTTTTAATGCTGATTGTGATGTTCAGCATGGCTGGTGTACCGCCGACCTTAGGCTTCTACGCAAAATTTGCAGTGTTGCAAGCAGCATTGCAGGCAGGATTTTTATGGATAGTGGTATTTGCCGTATTAATGGCAGTCATTGGCGCGTTCTACTATCTGCGCATTATTAAGCTCATGTATTTTGATGAGCCAGTTGATAAGCATCCGATTCAAGCGCCAAGAGACATGCGCGCGGTGTTGAGTGTGAATGCATTTGCGTTATTATTTCTTGGCCTGATGCCACAAGGTTTGATGAGCTTGTGTGCTTACGCCATTATGAGAAGTTTAAGCTAATGACAGACTGGGCAATTTTAGGGCTAATATTTTTTGCAGCAAATTTGCCCTGGTTTTCTGAAAAGCTGTTTTACGCGATTCCACTAAATCGCATCTACAAATCAGCCACTAGCAAGCACGTCGGTTGGTGCCTGCTAGAGCTGACGGTTTTATACTTTCTTACTGGTGCATTCATTTACTATGCGGAGCTTGCCACTTTTGGTAACGTTGCGCCGCAGGGTTGGGAGTTCTATTCAGTGACTGCCTGCCTGTTTCTTGTATTTGCTTTCCCAGGCTTCGTATATAAAGCACTCTGGAAGTAATATCTCTCACCACGGTTATTGGTTTCTTTAGCGCTTTAAGCCGCGCATCGTCATGTTATTCATCAGCATTAGTGCTAAACTTTTAGCCAGCCCTTCGTTTGGATATCGCTATGGATTTAACAGAACACTGTATTCACTCTGATGTTTTGGCGCAGGGCGATTTGCTCACCGTTAAGCGTGACAAAGTGCAATTGGCGAATGGTAATACCAGCCAGCGGGAGTACGTTACTCATCCGGGTGCGGTAGTCATTGTGCCAATCTTAACCAATGGCAATATCGTATTAGAGCGCCAGTTCCGCTATCCCCTGCATCAGGTATTTATTGAGTTACCAGCAGGGAAAATTGACCCCAATGAAGATGTGCTAACCACCGGTCAAAGAGAGTTATTAGAAGAAACTGGCTACAGCGCGTCAGATTGGGTAAAACTCGGTATTCAGCACCCATGCATTGGTTATTCCAATGAAGTGATTCATATTTTCTTAGCGCGAAACCTCAGCGCAGGTAATAGTAAACGCGATGCAGATGAACTGCTGGAAGTGTTCGAGCTCAGTCTGGACGATTGTCTGAATATGGCTGTGAGCGGCAAAATCACGGATAGCAAAACCATCGTAGCTTTATTTTTAGTCGAAAAATACTTACATCAGCATGCACAATCACTTTAATACCGTATTAATCGTTGGCTTGGGCGACTTAGGCGCAGAGCTGGCTAAACGACTGCAAGTAGCTGGCCTGCATGTGGTGGGTGTTAGGCGTAGCATATCAAATGCAGATAACAGTATTCAGGTGATAAACGCTGATGTGACGCAGCCTGCGTCACTTAATGTGCTAGAAAACGTTAAGCCAGATATCGTAATTTATTGTGTTGCCGCGAGTGGACAAAGCGATGCTGAATATAAAGCAGCCTATGTTGATGGTCTGCGTAATGTACTGGCAACACAACACAACAACGCACAGTTAAAACATGTATTTTTTGTTTCCAGTACTCGGGTTTATGGCCAAGAGGTCGATGGTCTATTAGATGAGTCTATTCCGGCTATCCCCGCTGACTTTGGTGGTGAGCGCCTGCTTGAGGCAGAAGGTTTGCTGGCTGGCGTGCAATGTGGTGCTAGCGCACTCCGACTCTCCGGCATCTACGGACCAGGGCGATTGCGTATGATTAATTTGGCAAAGTCAGCAGCCAGTTGGCCTCGACAAAACAGCTGGAGTAACCGCATTCACCGTGATGACGCCGCCGCATTTATGGTGTTTTTATGCCAGCAAGTATTAGCAAAGCAGCCATTACATGATTGCTATATTGTCACGGACTCTAAGCCGGTTCCACAGTATGATGTGCTGAGCTGGATCGCTGAAGCAACGCATAATAATCAAGCTGCGCCACTCGCTCCTGATGGCGGTAAGCGTCTAAGCAATCAACGCATGCTAGCGACAGGATTTAAATTGCAGTATCCTGATTATCAGGCAGGCTATGGGGCTTTGTTAGCGCAGCTGTATACCCAAGTTAATTAAGTGATAGTAAGTCATGAAATTTAAATATAGCTTATGGTTGCTGTCAGTAGTATTGATGCTGGCTGGGCGTGGCGCACATGCGCAAGGTGAGTTTTCACTTTGGCTTCAGCATTTGCGTACTGAGGCCATGCTGTCCGGAATATCAGATGAAACCGCGCTTGAGGCTGTTAATCATATTCAATTTTTACCTGATGTGATTGCCTTAGATAGGTCGCAGCCCGAGTTTATCAGCCCATTTCTTGAATATTATCAAAAACGTGTCAATGCGCAGAAGCTGCAAAACGGGCAACAACTGTTAGCCGAACATGCGCAGATGCTGAACCAGATTGAGGCGCAGTATGGCGTATCTAAATTTGCCTTAATTGCGTTTTGGGGTATGGAAACACAGTATGGGCGCAATCAGGGCAAGCTTGATGTGTTGTCTTCACTGGCAACCTTGGCTTACGAGGGCAGGCGCACTGATTTCTTTCGCGGACAATTACTCGATGCGATGCGCATGATAGATAACAGACATGTCACGATTGATGCGTTAAAAGGCTCTTGGGCAGGTGCTTACGGCAATATGCAGTTTATGCCAACAACTTTCATGCTTTATGCGGTAGATGGCGATAGTGACGGCAATATCGATGTGGCGAACTCATTGCCGGATGCATTTGCCTCTGCCGCTAACTACCTATCGCAAATAGGCTGGCGTAGTCATGAGCCAGTAATGTTGGAAGTGCAGTTGCCAGAGAGTTTTGACTGGTCAAGTGCGCAATTAAATATTAGAAAACCAATACAAGCGTGGTCAAAGCTGGGCGTGCGCGCTTTGCATTTAGACGCTGGTGTGCCGAGTTTTATTCAAACCATCAAACCTAAAGCGGTTAGACATAAAGTGACATCTAAAAAGGTGGCCAAAAAATCTGTAAATAAACTTAGCAATCAGCCATCATCGACAGTTACGCCTACAGTCAGAACCGTCAACCTTGATATGCTCGCTTTAGACGTTAAAGGCCCAGCTGCGATCTTGCTGCCGCAAGGCTATCGAGGGCCAGCATTTATGGTGTTTGATAACTTTGATGTCATTATGGATTGGAACCGTTCGGTCAATTATGCACTTTCAGTTGCACAGATGGCTGAGCAATTACAATATGAGACTAAGCGTATAGTCGGAGGGCAGGCGGCAGAAGATGGCGCGCTTAGCTTTAGCGAAATGCTGGATTTACAAAGCATACTTAACATGCGCGGTTTTATAGCGGGCGAGCCTGATGGTTTACCAGGCTTCAAAACACAACAGGCGTTGCGCGAATATCAGTTAGCGAACAAGTTGCCAGCCGATGGTTACGCTAGCCGCAGCATTTATCAGCGCATCTATGCGGAACATTATCAAAAGCCTTGAGGTCTGGTGAGAAACCAACTGGTCAGGCTTTTTCGTTCCCGGTTGGCAGGGAGCACTTCGTGGTAAAACGTGTCTGACAAAAATACGACAGCTCTACCGGCCAATGGGGCAATATCAATAAAATTTTTCTGATTAGATTTATCTGTAGTATTTAAATATAACCTTAGCTGACCGCCATCTGCGTCTAGCCAATTGTGATTTAAATACACGATACAGCTGATCTTGCGCTGTGGTTTTTTCGGGTCTTGCGACGCAAAGCAATCCAGATGTTTTTTGTAAAACGCGCCAATTGGGTAAGTTGCCAAATGACTCTCCAAGCCAAATATGCCTAGATATAAATGCTGGTTCAGGCTCAGCCGCAAATGTTCCATCTGTTTAAAATAGACCTGTTGTGCAGCGCTGGCAGTAGATTCATCCAGCCAATAAATGCTATCACCGCGTATCTCTCTGTTGAGTGCCAACTGCTCGCGACCTATGCCGGCTTCCTTCATCGCCGCGGCTTGTTTTAAACCGTCAGCCTCGGCTGCGAGTTGATTGACGGTTGTGTTATCCAAAAACGCATCTATGACACAAAACCCCTGCTCGGCGATGCGTGTGATAAGTTCATCCGGATTTTGCGCGTAA
>NCHI01000143.1 GCA_002281815.1 Methylotenera sp. 24-45-7 | reverse complement strand
AGTATCTTTCGATGCTTCAGAATTCAGCTTAGCTTTATCTTCAGAAATTTTACTTTTCTTCTGATCATATTCAGGGTCTTTGATGATTTTGCCAAAACGGTTAATAGCAAGTACATGACCGATTTCCAAACCATCAATACTGCCTTTGCTAATCGTGATGATGCTCTGTGGACCCGCCTCAGCCAAGCCGCCATAAATTTTGATGATACGCCCACTCACGTCGGTCTCAGGGGCATGCGGCACGAAGTTAGTAATACCTTCATCACCGCTGGCAACCAATTTGTCTTTCACAAAAATTTCTTCGCCAGCTTTAGTCACAATAGCGCTAGCAGGCTCGCCAAATTTGCTGACTTTGGCATTACCCAAATAAATCGCCTCGATGCCCAGTAATTTTTTGGTATCAGGGTCTACAAGATTGACGCCTGGACGGTAGACAAACCAGTTCAGACCCTGGTCTTCATCTACTTTGTTTAGATAAATTTTGCTGCCTGCACTGAGTATTACACGGTTATCCTGCGCACCGACGATTCTTGGAGAATCATCCAGTTGATCTTTTTCAATCACTAATGGTTGACTCAAGAATGGCGCAATCACGTTGAGTGGAATAGTAGAAATTGCGGATTTATCCAGTGGCTCTTCGATAACGCCAGGCTGCAAGGTAACAGTTTCGCGTAATAGTTTTAGTTCTGGCTTGCCGCTGCTCAAATCAAGCACGACCACATCGCCCGGATAAATTAAGTGTGGATTTTTAATCTCAGTGCGATTGAATTTCCAAACTTTTGGCCACAACCAAGGGTCTTTAAGAAACTTGCCAGCAATGCCCCATAATGTATCACCTTTGACTACAACATGGCGTTGCGGGTGATTGTCTTTGAGTAAAACTTCTTGCGCATTGAGGTGTAAGCTTAAGCAACAAAACATGAGCAGCGTTATAATATTGCGAAACATAAACTGATGACCTCAGACAAAGTGCGTTAAAAAAGCGGGCGGTAAACGCAAAAAAACGTGCAGACTTATCGCGAAATTACGTTAAATCTATCACGTAATTCATTCATGAATCAAGCTTTTACGGAAAAAGCGCGAGATTAAAAGTTTCAAATTTTTTACGATTGAAGTATTAATTATTTAGGCTAACAAGTTTTTATGGCTATTTTAGATATTCTTAATTATCCTGATCCACGCTTACACACAGTGGCTAAGCCAGTAAAAGTGGTGGACGCACAACTACGCCGTTTGATTGCAGACATGGCAGAAACTATGTACGCAGCACCTGGTATTGGTCTGGCTGCCACGCAGGTGAATCAACATATACAACTGTTATTGGTAGACATTAGTGAAACCAAAGATCAGTTACAAGTATTTATTAACCCTAAAATTCTTGAAAAAGATGGCGAGCAGGTTTATGAGGAAGGCTGTTTGTCTGTGCCAGGCGTTTATGAAAGCGTGACACGTGCTGAGAAAATTTTGGTTGAAGCGCTCGATGCGCAAGGTGAAAAATTTCAACTAGAGGCTCATGGATTATTAAGTGTTTGTATTCAGCACGAAATGGATCATTTGTTAGGTAAAGTATTTGTAGAATATCTATCACCACTTAAACGTACCCGTATCAAAAACAAACTGTTGAAGCAGCAGCGCATCAGGCCGATGTAACTCAGAATTCCAAAGGTAATAAAATTGAAAATCATTTTTGCAGGTACGCCTGAATTTGCAGTGCCTGCCTTAGCGGCACTTATTGCTGCTGGCCACGAAATTGTTATGGTGCTAACGCAGCCTGATCGTCCCGCTGGACGAGGCATGAAGCTGAAGCCTAGTCCGGTGAAAGCCTTGGCTGAACAGCATGGCTTGCGCGTGTTTCAACCCGAGCGATTAAAACCAGCGGAAGTGCAAGCAGAAATTGCGGCAACTGAAGCCGATGTGATGATCGTTGCCGCCTATGGCCTGATTATTCCAACCAGTGTGTTACAGATGCCTGCAAAAGGCTGTTACAACATTCATGCATCGTTGTTGCCGCGCTGGCGCGGTGCGGCACCTATCCATCGCTCCTTGTTGGCAGGAGATGCCGAAACTGGCGTTACTATTATGGAAGTGGTGCCAGCTTTGGACGCAGGTAATATGGTGAGCAAGGCTGTGGTCACTATTAAAGACACAGACACAACTCAAAGCTTGCACGATGCGCTTTCACATATGGGTGCTGAGCTCATGGTGCAAGCCATGCATGCGTTGGCAGACAAGGGTAGTCTTTCTAGCACGCCACAAGATGAAAGTCTGGTGACGTATGCGCACAAGCTAGAAAAAGCAGAAGCCGCTATCGACTGGCAAAAGTCTGCACTAGAAATTTCACGTCAAGTACGTGCTTTTAATCCGTTTCCGGTTGCTCAGAGTACGCTTAAAGGTGAGGTATGTCGCATTTGGATGGCAACAGTGCTGGATATTACAGCTGTAAATGCAGAGCCTGGTAGCGTGGTCGGCTTAAATGAAGGCATACAGGTGGCATGTGGCACAGGTGTGCTAAATATCAGTGAATTACAAGCGCCAGGTGGTAAGCGTATGAATGCACAAGCTTTTGCGCAGGGGCATCATTTAAAAATAGGCGATAAATTTACTACAGCATAATTCCGCGCGACAGTCTCGCTTGAATTTTTAAATTTCAACACCATCTAAAAGCTTGTAAAAGTCATACAACTTAAGGATTTAATATGTTTGGAAATTGGCTTAAAACAACGATTTTAATGGCGGCAATTGTCGCCTTGTTTGGTGTAGTTGGGGCTGCATTGGGTGGTGCCAGTGGTATGTTGATTGCACTATTGTTTGCAGGAGGTATGAACCTATACGCCTACTGGTTTTCAGATAAAGCCGTGCTCAAAATGTATGGTGCGCAAGAAGTGACCGCGGACAATACCCAGTTTCGCAGTTACTATCAAATGGTAAAAGCCTTGGCTGAAAATGCGCAACTACCCATGCCAAAGGTATACGTGATTAACGAATCTCAACCCAACGCTTTTGCTACCGGGCGTAATCCAGAAAACGCAGCAGTGGCTGCAACTGCCGGCATTATGCGCATACTTGATGCGCGTGAGCTACGTGGTGTGATGGCGCATGAGTTGGCACACGTTAAAAATAGAGACACGCTGATTTCTACGGTTTCAGCCACAGTTGCAGGGGCGATTGCTTCAATAGCGCAATTTGGCATGTTGTTTGGGGGCGGTCGCGCAGAAAATGGTGAGCGCAGTGTCAATCCAATTATTGGTATTTTGGTCATGTTATTAGCACCATTGGCAGCATCGCTGATTCAAATGGCAATCTCTCGTTCGCGAGAATTTGAAGCAGATCGTATTGGTGCCGAAATAAGTGGTGATCCTAAAGCTTTAGAAACTGCGGAAGCGCATCCTGAAACTGGTCAGATGATGATTATCAATCCACTTGCTGGTCGTTCTTTTGATAGTTTATTTAGTACGCACCCAAAAACAGAGCAGCGTATCGAAAAACTAATGCAGATGACGCATTTGTATTAATCATTTGCGCCAACAAAAAGCCGCTTGCATCTGAGATGCAAGCGGCTTTTTTGTGCAAGGATTAAGAATTAATCTTTACCTTTACCGCCTTTACCCTTGCCGTTGTGTTTACCACCGCCATTATTACCTCGGCCACGGTCATCATCGCGGTCATAGCCGTTGTGTTGATGACGCTCACGATAGGCTGGTACGTATTCGTTACGATACCAACTGTCTTGCACAAAATAGACTTGACGTCCGCACGCTTCATAGCGCCCACAGTAACGTTTCCAGTTTTTGGAATGACCAGGTGGCACACGTAGATAAAGTGGCTCATAAACCTCAACATGACGCTCGATAACGACTGGTCTGCTGTAAACCACACGTGGTTGAGGGTAAGGGTAATCGCCAATATCAATCCTGCCATAAAAGCCAGGTTGGCCGATGCTGACTGAGACACCTACGTCAGCTGCTGATACAGTTGCTGATGCGGTGAGTAGCACTAAACAAACAAAAAAACTTTTCAAAATACGCGCGCTATTCATAACAAACTCCTTATAAAAGTATAAAGCTTAACGCTTAATAATAGCTGGGCGATGACATTAAACCTAAAGGCCTAATTCAGCAAGCTTACCCCTATTGAGGGCGATATCAAGTAAAATCAATTTTTAGTTTTTTAATTTAGAAAATACCTTGCACATTTCTCAACAAATTGCCGCCAATGCGGTCAATCAGGTCTTATCTGGTCGTAATTTAACCTTGGCTTTACCAGCAGCGCTTGCTAGCTTTCCTGCCGCCACACCGCAGCAACGCGGTGCCGCCGCAGATTTAAGTTATGGTACTTTGCGGTTTTATGGCGAAATCAATGCCTATTTAACCGGTTTGCTCGAAAAGCCACTCACCGATGATCGTATTTATAGTCTGTTATTAGTAGCCATTTATCAATTGCTACACGACAAAGCAGATGCGTTTACAGTGGTGAATCAAGCTGTATATGCGGTGAGTCAACTCAAAAAACCCAGCCCAAAATCATGGGCTAAAGGTCTGGTCAATGCGATTTTGCGCAACTTTTTGCGTAAACAAACACAGTTAGCTGACTTGGTGCGCAAAAGTGAGCTTGGATTATATTC
>NCHI01000142.1 GCA_002281815.1 Methylotenera sp. 24-45-7 | reverse complement strand
TACTGTATCCGCTGATAATTCTCTGAGATTATTTACTTCCAATGTTTTAAAGTTTCGTCTTCCTATCTCCGAGCGTGCTGCCGATGTCGTTGGTCCAAAAATAGCTAGTCCTGGTCTGCCAAGATGAGATGCTATATGGCAGGGGCCGGTATCATTGCCCACAACAAACTTTGCTGAATTTAATACACCAGCCAATTCAAACCAGCTTAAGTCCTTCAAAATAGATTCTAGAGGCATTTTTTTGACGATATCAGTTTCGTCTGGTCCAACAATAATTCCTACCTGATGACCAGAGTTAATTAATCTGTCTGCAAGGTTTGCATAGTGTGGCCATCTTTTTTCAGCGTGATTTGCAGACGAACCAGGAACCAAAATAATATATTTACCTTGATTAAGGTTGTGATTATCAAGTATATGATTAACATCATCCAACATCCATGACAAATCTGAGCTGTGCGAACTATTAACAGGAATTCCTGAATTTTCAAGCAGATTTATCAAGCCTGCTAGTCCAGATTCAGGACTTTGTCTATTCTGTCGGCCTATCCAGTCCTGATTAGCTAACCAAACTTTACGATACATTCTTGACCGATCTGAGTTCTGCAAATCAAAAACTTTTTCAAAGTGTTGCTCTTGTATTGCTTTTTTTAATTTTAATTGCTGATCAATGCGCCAGAAAGGGGCTCTCGCATCAGGGATTACATAGTCGATGTGAGGACAGCGTTGAAAGAACTTCACATAAGATTGATCCGTAAGTAATGTAATTGAGCTGTGAGGATAATGATCTCTAATATCCCTGATAATAGAAAAAGACTGGATGATGTCACCTAATGCACCATGTTTAATTATAAGAATTTTTTCGTAATTTCTTACTGTCATAAATATTAAGAATGATGGTTTTTACACTCAAACTTTTAAGAATTTTTTATATATGGAAACGGTGTTGTCTGTCATTAGGGATAATGTCATTTTATTTTTGGAAAACACATAAGCTTCTATCATGAGACTTTCCCAATAACTTGTATTCTGTAATAAATAAACAATTTTTGTGCGTAAGGCATCAACGTCGTCAATCGGCACAATCAGCTCTTTAGATAGTATTTCATTGGCTACAGGTACGTCAGTAGAAAGAATTTTTTTCTCACACAGTAGAGCTTCATTTAAAACATAAGAAAAACCTTCTCGACGGGATGAAATAACAACACCGTCTGCACCCCTCATAATGGCGGGAATATCAGTTTGATGGCCAATTAGAACAGCATGTGTGTCAGGATGAAGTTTAGAAATGGTGCGTTCTAAAGCTTCCTGCTGTGGACCGGTTCCTGCAATGACTAGATTTACGTTAAGGCCATTAATAGCCTTAAGGAGTATATCAAAGCCTTTTGCATGAACCAATCTGCCGACTGCACAGAGAATCGGTTTATCAGGTAGATTAAATCTTGACTTTAAATCTAAAGAGTCATCAGTTAGTTCTTTAATACCGTTATAGACCACATGGACATTCAGATTATTTATTTTTGAAGCAATCAATTTACTTACAGCTATAACATGCTTAAAACCATCATAAATATGATAATTTTTTTTAATATTATGAACAGTAGCAAGAGCTGGAAGTTTGAGCACCTTATTAAGAAATGACACCAGCCTAGCGGCTTTATCAGCTTGTGCGTGAATAATGTCGAACTTGTAGTGACGAAATATGATAAAAAGTTGAAAAAGCAAACAAGGGTTATATCGACTCATTCGCATATTAATAATCTTATGTTCGATCGAATTAGGCAAAGTGTTAATAAATTGACGGTCTCCTACCACCAATACTCGGTGTCCTTTTTCTGCTAAACAAATACTCAACTCTCTAACATGTTTTTCAAGGCCACCGTCTCCTCGGCTTGCAACAATTTGGCAAATAAACATCAATCAGTCCGATGTTTTCTGCGTTGTTTGGCGAGCTCCTCATAAATCGCGACGGTATTATCAAGCATGCGTTTCAAAGTAAAAAAATTATTAGTTGGTACATTGGGACTTTTATTAAGCCAATCAAGAGTTAACATAGCAGCCTCGGGAATATTGCCGACACCTATACGGCCTTCTGGTAAAATTCTGTCCAGTTGCTCATCGACGCCTCCATGAGCATAGCCAATAACAGGAATGCCCATACTTAATGCCTCTATGGTTGTGCGTCCAAATGCTTCGGGTTCTAGTGAAAGTGAATAGGCAATATTTGATATGGCTATAATTTCTCTTACGTCATCTCTATGACCAGTGATAGTAATCATGTCTCCCAAGTTATTCTTATCTATTTTCTTTTTAAGTTTTTTCAGAAAATTTGATTTTCCGTCTTTGGTCTCACCCACTATAAAAGCATGGAAATCAGTTCTGTGAATTTTGATTTGAGAAATTAAATCAATAAAATCTTCCTGCCCCTTCCAGCTAGAGATTCTGGCAGGTAATGTCAAAATTTTTTTATTCATGGCTTGTGGAAATTTTTTATTCCAATCTTTAATCCATGATTTGTCTGGTTGTTAGCCATGAGTAAAATAGTTTGAGTCTACGCCACGGTATACCAGGCGAAGTTTAGATGAATCGACTTCGTAATTATTGGTGATATAGTCACGAATCATTTCCGACACAACGATAACTCGCTCACCTTTAGTCATCACTGAGCTATATTGACTCACTGAATAGGGTCCGTGTACGGTAGTGACCAAAAACGGTCTTGTTTTTGGATCCATATCCCTCCATGCCAAATAAGCAATCCAAGCCGGAAATCTAGAGCGTACATGTAAAATGTCTACTTTTTCTTTTTCTAGAAAATGTCTTAATTTGGAGACTAATCGCAAAGTTAATAATGATTTTTTTCCTATTGACCATTCAAGGTGTTCACTACCTTGTTTTATTAGTTTGCTCACCATTCTTCCGCCAGCTGAAATCACGATTGAACGATGACCTAGTGATGAAAGATGTTGTCCCACTTCGAGAGTTCCTCTCTCCACCCCTCCTGATGAGAGTGAAGGAAGCATCTGGACTACGGTTAGGCGATGTAGAATCATGCTAGGGAACTAGCTTGAGGAGCAAAAATGATCGGCTTACTTTCTCTATATTGCTGCAATTCCCAATTCTGAAGGAGCCAATCACTGCAACGGTCAGCCTCACTGAAACCATTAACGGGCAGTAATGACTTTTTATATACTCCTATGAAGTCAAACCTGGTTACGAATTTTTGATATACCAGACTTTCAACTCCTCTATATACACGGCTATTCTTATTTGCTTCTAAATTGAGTAGACCTACAGCCACTTGTGCTGTCAGGCCTTCATATACCATCGTAACTGAGTCTTCAGTGATCCATGCACTTGAGCATTCATCCAGCTTGGCTGATATCCAGCCTTTTATAGTATTTTGATAAGGAACAATA
>NCHI01000141.1 GCA_002281815.1 Methylotenera sp. 24-45-7 | reverse complement strand
TTACTGATTGGCGCGCCAAGCCTGCTGTTCAGTTCGGTGGAAAATTCCGTATTATTGATTTCCCGCTCTCTAACTGTGTCAACTCCGGCATACGCCGTATTAACGTGGCAACGCAATACAAAGCGCAAAGCCTGATTCAGCATATTCAACGCGGCTGGGGGTTTCTACGTGGCGAATTTAACGAATACGTCAACATTATTCCTGCGCAGCAACGTATTTCAGAAGATTGGTACAAAGGCACGGCAGATGCCGTATATCAAAACATTGATTTGCTACGTGAAAATGGTGGCGAGTACATCCTGATTCTGGCCGGTGACCATATCTACAAAATGGACTACGGTAAAATGTTGGCAACGCATGTTAAAAACAATGCTGACATGACGGTGGCTTGTATTAACGTGCCCTTAGAAGATGCTAAAGGTTTTGGTGTATTGGCAGTAGATGAAACCGATCGCGTGGTTGAGTTTGCTGAAAAACCAGCGAATCCTAAGCACATGCCTGGCGACCCAACTAAAGCATTCGCAAGTATGGGTATTTATGTGTTCAACGCTAAATTTTTATACGAGCAACTGATTCGTGATGCGGATGATCCAAAATCCAGTCATGACTTTGGTGGCGATATTATTCCTTATATTATAAAAAAATATAAAGTGCAGGCGCACCGTTTTACTGATAGTTGCGTAGGTGCTAAAAATGATAACTACTACTGGCGCGATGTAGGTACGATTGATGCGTACTGGGAAGCGAATATGGAGCTCACAAAAGTGATTCCTGAGCTTAACCTGTATGACAGAGAGTGGCCAATTTGGACTTATCAAGAACAGTTGCCCCCTGCCAAGTTCGTGTTCAACGATGATGGTCGTACAGGTAAGGCGACTGATTCACTAGTGTCAGGTGGCTGCTTGATTAGTGGCTCATGCGTCACTAACTCAGTACTATTCTCAGACGTACGTGTACATAGCTTCTGCGAAATCGAAGGCTCTGTTATTTTGCCGAAAGTGACCATTAATCGTAAGGTAATACTCAAAAATGTGGTGGTAGACCGCGGCTGCATTATTCCCGAAGGCATGCAAATCGGCGTTGATTTAGCCTTGGATGCTAAACGTTTTTACGTATCTGAAAAAGGTGTGGTGTTGGTAACGCCCGATATGCTGGGCCAGGATTTGTATCGCGTCGTATAAATTAATCCGCACCGCTGCTTTTTAATCAATAAATAACGCTGAATCTTGATGATTCAGCGTTATTTATTGATTCTACAAATTTCAATGACTAGTTTAAGGTTTAATTCTAAGTGAAATCTGATCGACCCAAGTTATATTTAAATCTCTATTGGCACATGCATCAGCCAGATTATCGTGATCTGGCAAGCAATGAGTATGTACTGCCTTGGACTTACCTGCACGCTATTAAAGATTATAGCGACATGGCTTTCCATCTAGAGGCTAATCCTGCCGCACGCGTTAGTTTTAACTTTGTGCCAATTTTGCTAGAACAGTTGCAAGACTATACCCAGCAATTTAAAACTAATACTCTGCGTGACCCTTTGTTGGCATTACTGATTAAAGAAGATTTAGCAGGGATTAGTCAGGAGGACTGTAATTTAATTTGTGAGAGCTGTTTTAAAAGCCATCACGAAAAAATGCTAAGTCCTTTTCCACACTATCAACGCTTGTTGCAACTTTACCAATTGGTAGAGCCGCTGATGGAACTGCAAAAAGAGAATAAGCAATATCAGTTTCACTATCTAACCGCGCAATACAAAGCTGACTTGCTGGTGTGGTATCACCTCGCATGGTGCGGAGAAAGTCTACGTCGCAATAATTCAGTAGTGCAGGCGCTAATGACCAAAGGTGTTTTATTTACACTGGAAGACAGGCAAGCGTTATTTGAAATGATTGCTGAGACTATCTCTGGTTTAATTCCGCGTTATAAAGCGTTGATGCAGAAAAAGCAGATTGAGCTTTCTACGACACCTTACTACCATCCAATTTTACCTTTGTTGTTAGATTTCAGATCAACGCTGGATGCAATGCCAGATGCACCGTTGCCTGAAAGCCCTGGCTATGTAGGTGGCAGGGCGCGCGCAGTAGCACATGTAGAGTCGGCCAAGAAATCACATCAGGATTACTTCGGTGTAGTGCCGCGCGGCATGTGGCCGGCGGAGGGTGGCGTATCACACGCAGCTTTATCGCTGATGGCAGAGCATGGCGTGGAGTGGGCCGCAACCGGACAAGCGGTATTGTTTAATAGCCTACACAAATCTCACATGAGTAATGTCAATAAAAATGATTACTTATATCAGCCATATCGGGTCACCAATGGCGAGCATGACATTATGTGTTTTTTCAGAGATGACCAGCTGTCTGACAAAATTGGTTTTGAATACGCAAAAATACATTCTCATGATGCGGTTACTGACTTTATCAGCACGCTCGAAAATATTCAGCAAACTAATGAAACTGAACGTCCACGCATTGTGAGTGTCATTCTTGATGGTGAAAACGCTTGGGAGTATTTTCCCTACAACGGTTTTTACTTCCTGAATGAGCTTTATGCCGCATTGACCGCGCACGCTGACATAAAAATGACAACATTTAGCGATATTGTTGATATGTATCAAGCGCCTAGCCCCTTGAATAAAGGATTATCCGCTCCGGCTCTGCCACAGGTCGCCGCAGGTAGTTGGGTGTATGGCACATTTAGTACTTGGATTGGCAGCAAAGATAAAAACCAAGCTTGGGATTTGTTATGTGCAGCCAAAAAAACCTATGACAGTGTGTTGTCGCAACATAAGTTGAGTGAAGAGCAAGCCAAGGCCTGCGAACGTCAGTTGGCAATATGTGAAGGTTCTGATTGGTTTTGGTGGTTTGGTGATTACAACTCGTCTGATAGTGTGGCAAGTTTTGATCAGCTTTATCGTCGCAATTTAATCAATCTTTATAAGTTGCTGGGTCAGCCAGTGCCGGATATTCTGCATAAGAAAATCAGTGAAGGCGGTGGCGGCTCCGAAAACGCTGGCACGATGCGACGGGGTCAGAGTTAACTATATTTTTTAATTTATACAGAGAGTCACAACATTGCTTACTAACGTATCCCCTAATCATCATCGTAAAGCTGGCGTGTTGTTGCATATCAGTTCATTACCTAGCTTAAATTACACCGGGGATTTAGGAGCAGAAGCTTATCGCTTTGTAGACTTTTTGCATGAAGTGGGTGCTACGGTTTGGCAAACCTTGCCGATTAATATGCCGCATGCAGACAATTCACCTTATCAATGTTTATCTGCGCATGCGGGCAATCCAGACTTTATCAGTCTGGAAGCTCTGCAAGCGCAAGGTTTGTTAACTAAGGAAGATTTAAGCGGCCTGATTAGCAGCAAAACTCCCTTATTGCATAAAGCGTATTTAGTATTTTTGGAAAATTCTGATTCAAAAAGTTATCAGGATTTTATGAATTTTTGTGACAAGC
>NCHI01000140.1 GCA_002281815.1 Methylotenera sp. 24-45-7 | reverse complement strand
AAACTATTGAGTTGTCTGGCTC
The DNA here is from genome assembly GCA_002281815.1 of Methylotenera sp. 24-45-7. GTDB lineage: Bacteria > Pseudomonadota > Gammaproteobacteria > Burkholderiales > Methylophilaceae > Methylotenera. The sequence goes on along the minus strand of NCHI01000140.1, from coordinate 3,527 downwards.
AAAACTGGCGATTGCTGACAAAATTGTTAAAGAAATTAGCAACCGCTTAAAATTCCTCACCAACGTAGGTTTGGAATATTTATCTCTATCACGCTCTGCGGAAACTTTGTCAGGCGGTGAAGCGCAGCGTATTCGCCTAGCATCACAAATCGGCAGTGGCTTAACTGGTGTGATGTATGTTTTAGATGAGCCATCTATCGGCCTGCATCAGCGCGACAACGACCGCCTACTCGACACCCTCAAGCGCCTGCGCGACATCGGCAACAGCGTGATTGTGGTGGAACATGATCAAGATGCGATTATGGAAGCCGACTACGTGGTTGACATTGGCCCGGGTGCAGGCGAGCATGGCGGCCGTATTGTGGCTGAGGGCACCCCTGCGCAAATTAAAAACAACCCTGATTCACTCACCGGTCAATATTTGAGCGGCAAACGCCAGATTACTTACAACAAAAAACGTACTGCACCAGACCCGGCGCGCTGGCTTAAAATGACCAACGCCACTGGCAACAACTTGAAAGATGTGACGTTAAAGCTGCCAGTAGGTTTATTGAGCTGCATTACCGGCGTATCCGGCAGCGGCAAATCTACGCTCATCAACGATACGCTATACCGCATTGTTGCCAAACATCTATACGGCAGCAGCACAGAGCCAGCAGCATTTGGCGATATTGACGGTTTAGCGTTTTTTGACAAAGTGGTGGATGTAGACCAAAGCCCAATTGGCCGTACGCCACGCTCTAACCCGGCAACTTACACCGGTTTGTTCACACCGATTCGTGACTTATTTGCTGCAGTGCCCGAGAGCCGCGCGCGCGGTTACGGCCCCGGCCGTTACTCATTCAACGTAAAGGGTGGGCGTTGCGAAGCTTGCCAAGGCGATGGCGTGATTCGTGTGGAAATGCACTTTTTACCTGATGTTTACGTGCCATGCGATGTATGTAAAGGCCAACGCTACAACCGCGAAACTTTGGAAATTCAATTCAAAGGCAAAAACATCCACGAAATTTTAGGCATGACGGTTGAGCAAGCGCATGCATTTTTCAGCGCGCAACCAGTGATTGCCCGCAAACTGCAAACTTTGCTCGATGTTGGCCTAGGCTACATTACACTTGGGCAAAGCGCGACTACGTTATCGGGCGGTGAAGCGCAGCGCGTGAAACTGGCGCTGGAATTGAGTAAACGCGACACCGGTCGCACCTTGTATATATTGGATGAACCGACTACTGGCCTGCATTTTGCCGACATTCAATTATTGCTGGACGTGATTCATAGACTGCGTGACGCAGGCAACACTATCGTGATTATTGAACACAATCTGGATGTGATTAAAACTGCGGACTGGATTGTAGACATGGGACCCGAAGGCGGCGATGGCGGCGGTATGATTATCGCGGAAGGTACACCAGAACAAGTGGCGCAAAATTCTGTGAGTTATACGGCCAAATATTTAAAAAGTATGCTTTAAGAAAGCGATGCTTGATTTAACACCATCATGAAAATAGATAAAAAATATACCCCTATTTTATTTGCCTTTGTCATGTCGTTGCTAATGGCCGCCATTATGTCTGGCATTCTCACAGCCCTGTTTTCGGGATTTAATGCACAGTTCGTAACGCAATGGCTACGTGCGTTTATACATGCATGGCCTATCGCATTTCCAGCAATCTTTGTTGTAGCACCTATAGTCAGAAAAATTGTGGGCGCTATTACTAAAGAATAACTAATAATTTTACTTCGGCACCGCCACCATATACATCCTTGCCTGTATCGTCGCAGTGCGGCGATTCAGGTAACGCGTATATTGGTGTTTGTCATAAAAGCGCGGATTTGGAATCATTGCAGCGAGCTTGGCTGATTGTCCTGCACTTAGTTTAGAGGCGCTGGTTTTATAGTAATGTCTGGCAGCCGCTTCTGCGCCAAACACGCCATTACCCCACTCAATCACATTTAAGTAAATTTCTAAAATTCGACGCTTGCTGAGTATTTTTTCTAGCATCAGGGTGATCACGGCTTCTTGCGCTTTGCGCCACGGCGTGCGCTGCGTAGATAAAAACAAGTTCTTGGCTAACTGCTGGCTGATGGTAGAGCCACCCGCCACAATTTTGCCTTTTTTGATATTTTTGGCGTAGGCTTTTTGTATGCCTTCCCAATCAAAACCTTGATGCTCTAAAAACTTGGCATCTTCCGAAGCGATCACAGCACGCTTAAGATGAATGGAAATTTTTTCATAATTCACCCATTTATATTTCAGCTCGGCATCTGGGCGTTTTTGCTGAATAATTTCCAGACGGTCTTGCATGAATGAGCTGGAATGCGGGTTGAATTGTATCCACCACACAATATGTAACAGCACCCAAATTTGGTAAACAAAAATATACGTGAACAACAACACCAAACCGCGATTGATGTAGCCCATTTTGGTGAGCGCTTGCGCACCGGGGTGTTGATTAAACAGCCATTTCACCAAATAACTGTTACGCATTACATCGCCCTAATCATTGCAATGACAGGCTTGGTATCAGGGCGCACACCGCGCCACAAATAAAACGCCTCTGCAGCTTGCTCAACCAACATTCCCAGACCGTCCGCCACCTGCGCACCTGCCGCTCTAGCTTGTTTCATAAACGGCGTTTCACGGCCGTACATCATGTCGTAAGCTAAACAGTTTTTTGAAAAAATTATGTCAGGCAATGGCAATGCTGTGTCGGTCAATCCTGCTGAAGTAGCATTAATTACAATATCAAATGTTTGATTTTGCAATTGATTAAATTCACATGCTTGTAAATAGCTTTCTAGCGCTGTGATTTTTTTCACCATCGCTTGCGCCTTATCTAAGCTACGGTTCGCAATCACTAATCTGCTTGGCTTGCAATCAAGCAAAGGCTGCAACACACCTTCAGCTGCACCGCCTGCCCCCAAAAGCAGCAATGATTTACCCGCGATTGCATGCTTTAAATTATCTGTGATGTCACGTACCAAGCCTGCACCATCGGTATTGTCGGCAGCAATGCCCTGCGCGTCAAAAAGCAAGGTGTTGGCAGCGGCGGCAAGCAAAGTGCGCGGCTTACGCACATCTGACATATTAAAAGCCTCAAATTTAAATGGCACAGTCACATTGGCTCCCTTGTAGCCCTGTGCAATTAATCCTTTAACCGTAGCTTCAAAGCTATCCAACGGCGCCAAAATACGCTCATAGCTAATATCTTGCTGCGTTTGCTTAGCAAATGCTTCATGAATCATTGGTGATTTACTGTGTGCGATTGGGTTGCCGATCACGGCATACTTATCAGTCATTGTTCAATTCGTCTATTTGATTTATCTATTGAATTCGTCCAGGGTAAACCTGCATGTTAATTCGTCCAGGGCAAACCTGCATGCTTCCAGCCGTTAATAAGTGTTCTTTGCTTATCGGTATTGGCCTCACCCTCAAAACCTTCTAATGTGTTGTAGGCCTGGGTATAGCCCATGGCAGCTGCAACCACAGCTGCGTTGTTAGAACGCCCGCCTGTGCGGCATAAAAACAC
>NCHI01000139.1 GCA_002281815.1 Methylotenera sp. 24-45-7 | reverse complement strand
CCTTCAGCGCTCTGGTTAAGCGCTCGATAACTCGCTAATAATTTTGGAGCAATTAGACCTAAGTATTCTGGCTTTTGAAATTCAATACGTTTCCAAGTTGAAATAGCTGCCTTGTGGTCGCCAGATTCGGCTTCTATATCGCCAAGCAGTACGTTAGCCCGTACACAGTTTTTATTGGCATTTAACGCTTGTTCAAGTTCAAATCTAGCGCTATGCGTATCATTGGCGAGTTTGGATTTAAGTGCCATCTCGCAATAATAATGCGCAATCTCAACGCGGAAAGGAACGCCGGAAATTCTTTCCAGCTCGGTTGCAGCTTTTATAGCACGCTCCCATTCACGTTCGCGTACATAGATTTCTAGCAGGGCGCGAAGTGCAGGTTGGCGATAGCGATCATCATCCAGAGACTCAAATAGCTCTTCAGCACGGTCAAACAAGCCTGCTTTCAGGTAATCTTGTGCAAGTTCAGCAGTCACAGCCAGTTTTTGCTGTGGTTCCAATTCTTTTTTATCAAGTAAATGCAGGTGCAAGTGAATCGCACGGTCAACTTCACCGCGTTTTCTAAACAGGCTACCCAGCGCGAAATGTAATTCAAGTGAATCGGTATTAGCCTGCACCGCTTCGGTAAAAGCTTCAATCGCTTTGTCATGCTGGTTGGTGATTAGGAAATTTAAGCCTTTAAAGTAGGCAGCAGGTAAGGCAGTTGATTCTGCAAGCAGTTGTTTTAAGTCAACACGTGCAGCAATCCAGCCTAAACTGAAAAACAGGGGTAGAGCTAACAGCCACCAGAACTCAAATTCCATTTTGCATCACTTTTTATTACGTTATAACGTATTTTACCTGAATTGCGTTTGTGAGAAGTGAGATAAAAAAGACACCCATAAAAAAACGGCAGCTTGAAAGCTGCCGTTTTAAATGAAACTAATACAATGATTAGCCTAAATCTACTCGTTCGCGTAACTCTTTACCGGCTTTAAAGTGCGGTACATGTTTTTCAGGTACTTGCACTTTGCTACCGGTTTTAGGGTTACGGCCTAGGCGCGGCGGACGATAATTTAAGCTAAAGCTTCCAAAGCCTCTAATTTCAATGCGTTCGCCAGCAGCTAGGTTATCGGACATCGCGTCCAAGATAGCTTTCACTGATAGCTCGGCATCTTTCATCACTAATTGCGGAAAACGTTCCGCAAGTAGTGTGATTAGCTCAGATTTTGTCATTATTATCTGCCTTTTGTTAACTACTTATTATTTTTTGCTGTCCATTTTGGCTTTTAATAATGCGCCAAGATTGGTTGTACCAGCAGCTGCGCCATCATCTGGCAATTGAGCAGCTTCTTTAGTTTTAGCAGATTTAGCTTTTGGCTTAGCTTCTGATTTGTCTTCAGATGATGCGCCTGAAGGATCAGCAGTCAGTTGTTTTACGCCTAATGAAATGCGCTCTTTTTCAACGTCGATTGCTAAAATAACTGCTTCTAACTCGTCACCTTTTTTGAAGTTGCGGATTGCTTCTTCGCCAGTTTGTGACCATGACAAATCTGATAAGTGAACTAAACCGTCGATGCCGCCTGGCAAGCCAATAAATACACCGAAGTCAGTGATTGATTTGATTTGACCTGAAACTTTGTCGCCTTTAGCGTGAGTTGCAGAGAAATCATCCCAAGGGTTAGCTTGGCATTGTTTCATGCCTAATGATAAACGACGACGTGCTTCGTCGATTTCAAGAATCATCACTTCAACTTCATCACCTAATTGTGCAATTTTGCCTGGGTGAATGTTTTTGTTAGTCCAGTCCATTTCTGAAACGTGAACCAAACCTTCGATACCTGGTTCGATTTCAACGAACGCACCGTAGTCAGTCAGGTTAGAAACTTTACCGAATAAACGTGTGCTTACTGGGTAACGGCGTGCCAAAGCAACCCATGGGTCATCGCCTAATTGTTTGATACCTAATGAAACACGGTTTTTCTCTTGATCGAATTTCAAGATTTTTGCTTCAACTTCTTCACCAACAGTCAGAACTTCTGATGGGTGTTTTACACGACGCCATGCCAAATCAGTGATGTGTAACAAGCCATCGATGCCGCCCAAATCAACGAACGCGCCGTAGTCAGTAATGTTTTTAACGATACCTTTTACTACTGCACCTTCAGTCAATGTGCCGATTAACGCTTCGCGGTCAGCGCCAGCGCTAACTTCCATGACTGCACGACGTGAAACAACGATGTTGTTACGTTTGCGATCAAGTTTGATCACTTTTAAATCACATTCTTTGTTTTCGAATGGAGTCGTGTCTTTCACTGGACGAACGTCAACCAATGAACCTGGCAAGAATGCCATGATGCCGTTTACAGATACACGTAAACCGCCTTTAACTTTACCGCTTACGAAACCTTTAATGATGCGGCCTTCGTTCATTGCGTCTTCTAAGTCTAACCATGTTTCCATGCGTTTAGCTTTTTCGCGAGACAATACAGTAGAACCGAAGCCGTCTTCTAGTTTTTCAATGGCTACTTTTACAAAGTCACCCACTTGAACCTCAAGTTCGCCTTGAGCATTACGGAATTCAGCAGCGTCGATAACGCTTTCAGATTTTAAACCAGCGTTAACGATCACGTGGTCGTTATCAACTGAGGTTACTTCAGCCGTGATTACTTCGCCAGAACGCATTTCCTGACGTGCCAAGCTCTCTTCAAATAGAGCTGCAAAAGATTCCATCGGTGAAGCAGAAGATGTAGTAGAAGCCATTAAATAAAATTACCTAATTATTAATCCCACCTAGCAGCGGGGTAGTTAAAAAACTGCACATCGGTGTGATGTCGCAGGCCTTAAAAGTTATATTAAAACTTTGAACCGGTGATTATAACTAAAACATTGAAAAATAAAAGACTATTTGTGAATTTTATGCTTAAAATTTTGCAAAATAATGTTAACGGCTGCGCTTATTGTTAAGTTATCTGTTTCCAGCAGAAAAGCATCTTGCGCCATCACTAAAGGAGCGCTGGCTCTGCCCTTGTCTCTGGCGTCACGTTCTTGCAAATCTTGTAGAATATTTTCGTAATTAGCAGGCTGATTTTTACCTAACAATTGTTTGTAACGTCGCTCTGCACGTGTTTCGGTTTTTGCGGTAAGAAAAATTTTCAATACGGCATCAGGAAATATCACCGTACCCATATCGCGACCATCTGCCACCAAACCTGGCGATTGGCGAAAACGATGCTGCACATCGACCAACACAGCTCTCAGCGCTGCATGCACAGCGACTTGTGAAGCGCCTTTGCCCATTTCTTCGGTACGTATGGCCTCGGAAATGTCATGGCCATTCAGGTAAACCTGCTCATGTTTGAATTGGATGTCTAAATTTTTTGCGCAGTCTGCAACAGCCTGTGCGTGCGTCCAATCGATATTGGCAAGCTTTGCAGCATAAGCCACTACCCGATATAAGGCACCTGAGTCCAAATAAGCAAAGCCTAGCGCATCAGCTACCAGTTGCGCCACTGAGCCTTTGCCGGAGGCGGAGGGGCCATCTATAGCAATCACGGGAATTGTATTTTGAGTGGAATCATTCATTTAAAAAACTTATCAAAGTGGTTTTAATAATCAATTGGAT
>NCHI01000007.1:4236-34518 GCA_002281815.1 Methylotenera sp. 24-45-7 | reverse complement strand
TGGCACCTTCTGCAATTAAACCCGCAGGTAAAGCGTTTACTTTTAAAGGGTTGGTTGATTACGTGGAGCCGCGTGCGCTGGAGCTTAGCGAGTTACCGGGTATCGTGGCAGATTATGAGCATGCGACAAAATCAGCCCTAGCTGCAGGTTTTGATGGGGTAGAAGTACATGGTGCGAATGGCTACTTGTTAGACCAATTTTTACGCGATGGCAGCAATACGCGTAGCGATAACTACGGTGGCAGCATTGAAAATCGTGCACGCTTATTAATGGAAGTGACCAAAGCCGTGGTTGAAGTGGCAGGCGCCGACAAAGTTGGCGTGCGTATCTCACCGGTGAATCCGTTTAATGATATGAAAGATAGTAATCCGCAAGCCTTATTTAATTATGTGACCGAGCAATTGAATCAGTTTGGTTTGGCGTATTTGCATGTAGTTGAAGGTGGAATACACGGTGGTGGTGAGGCGGACCCGTTTGATTTTGAGCAACTGCGCAAATTGTTTAAAGGTGCCTACATTGCAAATCTGTCTTATGACAAAGCACGTGGTAATGCTGCAATCGCCAGCGGCCACGCCGATGCGGTTGCCTACGGTGTGCCGTTTATCGCTAATCCTGATTTGGTGGAACGTTTCAAATTAGACGCGCCACTAAACGAAGCCGATTCAAAATCGTTTTATGGTGGTAGTGAAAAAGGTTACACTGATTATCCATTTTTAAAGGCTTAAAACCATGCTAAAACCTGCTATCACGCAAGTCCCTATCGATAACACCATCGCCAATCGCTGGAGCGGCCGTGCCTATGATGCAACAAAACCTGTATCACATGCGCACGTGTTGTCCATGCTTGAAGCTGCGCGTTGGGCGCCATCTTGTTTTGGTGACCAGCCTTGGCGTTTTATCGTGTGGAATAAAAGTGTGGATGCCGCAGGTTGGCAGCAAGCGTTTGATTGCTTAGTACCGGGCAATCAAGGTTGGGCTAAAGACGCAGAAGTGCTGGTGCTGGTTTGTGCAGACACTTTGTTTGCACATAACCAGCAGCCTAACCGCTTTGCGCAGTATGACACTGGCGCTGCTGCTGAAAACCTATGTTTGCAAGCCGCTGCCTTAGGCTTAATGGCGCACCAAATGGGTGGTTATAACGCTGACCTCGCGCGTGAGAAATTTAACGTGCCAGCGCAATACACCCTGATGGCGATGATTACAGTAGGGCACCCTGCAGATGTTGCAACTTTAACTGGCGAAACGCTAGCACGAGAAACCGCAGAGCGCAGCCGTAAACCAATTGCAGAGTTATTTTTTGCTGGTCAATGGGGACAGAGCGTTTAAAATTTGCAGCACACTAAAACTTAACGAAGCTTACGTGTTCTGATAAACTTCCAGCTTCGTTTAAATACCTTCAAATAAAGGCAAAATCATGGCAGTTGTCACACTCACCAAAGCTAATTTTAAAGAAACTATTGAAAACAATCCGTTCGTGATTGTGGATTTCTGGGCAGCATGGTGTGATCCATGTGTTGCATTTACGCCTACGTTTGAGGCTGCTGCTGCCAATAATCCAGACATTGTGTTCGGCATGGTGAATACTGAAACTGATCCTGAAATTGGTGATTACTTTGAAGTGAACCAAATCCCAGGTATTTTGATTATTCGTGAGCAAGCTGGTATTCATGCGCAAGTGGGTGAAATCGGCGCGCCGGCGTTTGATGAAATGATTAAATGGGCACGTGACTTTGATATGACCGCGGTGCGTGAATATTACAAACAGCAGGCTAAAGCAGCTAACTAAGTTTGCGTTGTAAAAATAAATAAAAAAAGCGGCTTAAATAAGCCGCTTTTTTTATGTCAAAAACATCAATCTACCCGTATTGAATAGATGGTATAAATAATACAAACCTACTGCCATCATGGCATACATCGGAATATCACCCACGCTGATTTTGTCTTGCTTTTGTGGTGAGCTCACCCAGCGGTTAAGCAACCAAAGCCCCAGCAGCACCAATGCAGCAATGAGCATATTTGCGCTAGAATCAAACACATCGCCTAGTAGCTTAGATAGCCAGCCGTTTTCGCGGAATAGCTCATAGGTAATGCCAAAGATACCGACTAGCATGAGTACCATACGCAACAGTGCCAAAAATGTGCTGAGCCGGCTTTCGGCTTTAATGTCAGCGTTTTTGCTGTATTTGTTAGGATCTTGTTTTGCCATATTCGCTCTCCTTAACTAGCCGCTAGTTGGAAGCCAAAAACTTGCTAGGGTCTACCGATTTACCCTGTTGGCGAATTTCAAAGTGTAATTTCACTATATTACTATCAGTATCGCCCATTTCAGCAATTTTTTGTCCAGCGCTCACTTGCTGACCTTCTTTAACCAAAATATTGCTGTTGTTGGCGTAAACCGAGAGGAAGGTACTATTGTGTTTGATAATGACTAATTTGCCGTAGCCACGCAAGTCTGAACCGCTGTAAATCACTTTGCCAGCCGCTGCCGCGTTTATCGGCTGGCCTTTGGTGCCAGCAATGTCGATACCTTTATTGCCGGCATCATTAAAGTTAGCCACCACTTTACCTTTGGTTGGCCATGACCAGCTAATTGCACCGGCTTCATTCGCATTTGCTGTCGCTGATTTTGCATCAGCTTTCGTTTCACTCGCATCTGCGGCAGGCTTTGCACTAGGTGGTTGTGTAGTTTTTACGGTGGCAATCGGTTTGTTAAGGGCTTCTTCGCTATATGCTTCACGCGTAGCTTTGGGTTCATGAATATTGATCGTTGCGGGTAGTTTAGGGCTGGTAGCGCTAGTGTTGGCAGCTTGTACATTGTTGTTGCTGTCCAGTCCATAAGTGACCACGCCATCGCCTTGCGTCTGGCCGGCTTGTGCCGACTGTGGTGATAATGCAGTTTTAGTGTCATTAGCTTCTTTGAGCGTATCTAACTTAAGCGTTTGACCAATTTTAATCACATATGGCGCATCAATATTATTCGCGCGGGCAATCTCTTTGTAGTCATAGCCGTATTCAAGCCCGATACTAAATAGCGTGTCACCTTTTTTAACGGTATGTGAATCTGGGCGCCAGTCGCTGCTACTTTTGTTGATATTGGTTTTGCTGGTTGGCTTGCTGGTGACTTTTGTGTTTGTCGTTTGTTTGCTGACTGGCGTGCGATCAATCACCGGTGCCGGAGTGGTGCTGCAGGCGACTATCAAGCTGGCAATAACGAAGCATGCACTATGACGTAATCGGGTCATCGTTAACTGGTGCCACCTAGTAATGGTACAAACTTCACCGGCTCTAGCTTGGTGTGTCTGTAGTCAGTTGCAGATTTGCGTTCCACTAGATATAAAATTTGCTCATCGGTACCCACTGGAATAATCAGGCGACCATGAATAGCAAGCTGATTGAGCAGCTCTTGCGGGATATGGCTAGCCGCTGCGGTGACCATAATGCCGTCAAACGGTGCTAATTCAGCCAGGCCGATATTGCCATCCGCATGGGCTAGCTTCACGTTGATACATTTGAGTTCACGTAAATGTCCACGCGCTTTCATGACTAGCGGCCTGATACGCTCCACCGAATATACTTCTGTTGCCAGCTTGGATAACACTGCGGTTTGATAGCCGCAGCCGGTGCCAATTTCCAGTACTTTTTCTAGCGGTTTGCCGTTGCGCAATAGCTCTGACATGCGCGCCACGATGTAAGGCTGCGATATGGTTTGCCCAAAGCCGATGGGCAGTGACACATCCTCATAAGCACGTATAGAAAGCGCTTCATCTACAAAAATATGGCGCGGCGTATTGTTTATGGCAGACAGCACGACTTCATCTTTAATCCCTTGTTCACGCAGTCGCGACAGCATACGGTCGCGTGTGCGTTGCGAGGTCATGCCGATGCCGGTTTGCGTTGTTCTGATGATGGCCACTTTAAATAATACCTATTTGGAAATATTCAATTGATGCTAGCTTTTGAGCCAGTCTTTTATTTCGTTCATTTGTGTATGGTTGGTTAAATCTACCTGAATCGGAGAAATAGAGACTTTGTTGTTAGCAACGGCATAAAAATCAGTACCAGCGCCTCCGTCATTAGGTTGACCGGCAGCGCCCACCCAATACACAGTCTCGTTGCGTGGTGTTTTGAGTTGTACCACTGGTTCAGCCTTATGGCGTTTGCCCAAACGCGTAATTTCACGCCCCTGCAATTGCTCGTAAGGAATATCCGGTACATTTACATTGAGTAGTGTGGGAGATAAAAAGTTGGTTTTCTGATAATGCAGTAGTAATTCAACTGCTACGCGCGCAGCGGTTTCAAAATGTGTGGAGTTATGTTGCGACATCGACACAGCAATGGATGGGATGCCAAGTAAATAGCCTTCCATCGCAGCGGCTACCGTGCCTGAATAAATCGTGTCATCACCCATATTAGCGCCGTCATTAATGCCGCTAATCACCATGTCAGGCAGCGTGTCCATGAGTCCGGTAAGCGCAATGTGCACGCAATCGGTAGGGGTGCCATTTACATAAAAAAATCCATTAGCGGCTTTTTTGACACTTAATGGCCTATCGAGCGTGAGTGAATTGCTGGCGCCACTGCGATTGCGCTCCGGGGCAACCACGGTGATATCCGCAAATTTACTAATATGCTCAGCGAGAATATTTAAGCCCGGTGCAAAGTACCCGTCGTCATTGGAGAGCAGTATTTTCATACGTGACATAGCAGTATTTTCATGCGTGACATATTAAATTGAATTTTCATGCCTAAATTATAGTAGAAGAAGCCTGTTTTGGCGCGGGCTAGATTATAAAAACTTGAGTGCTGTAGAGTTGATTGCTTATTCATTAGCAATCAACAACTATCTGCGTGTTAGCCGTGCATAAAAAATAGCGTAGCTAAAAAATATGACGCTGAGCGCCACTTCTAGCATTGCTAATTGTGCCGAAAGGCCAATATCAGACCATGCGCGTACCACGCCTTCGGTGAAATAAAGCAAAATAAACATGCAAGACCATTGGTAGGTGTAACGTTTGCCACGCAAAATGCCGAATAGAGGCAACAGTAATGGCACCGTTTTTAGCATGAGCAGAGAGCCGCCGGGTTTTAATGGCGCGAGTATGGTTTCCCAAGCAAGCGCCAATAAAATGAGTGCAATCAGTGAGATAGATGCACCCAGTCTTAGTTTTTGTATTAAAGCGGTGTTAGCGTCTGAGGTCATAGCGGGGCTTAGTCATCGTGAGTTTTATAGGGCTAGTTTTGACATGGCAACCAATGCCATTCTTGCAGCTTGTGCATCATAAACCGGCTGCTCAAAGTTAAAGCGCAAATAGATGTTTTTGTCAGCAATGCGCGCTTCAACATCAAATCCATCGTAATCAATGCCCAGCATCTGCGCGTGGCTGGCTTCGACTTGGTGAAAATAACGGCAGTAGCTCAGCATGCTATGCACATGATCTTGGTTCATATGTTCGATAATGGCGCTTTCTTGACTAGCAAGTGGCGAGTTGGCAGCATTAATGCCGTCGAGTAAGTCAATATCAGACAACCAAGTCATTTTGCCAAAACCGCCGATGTAGCGCGCTTGATAGATATGAATGCGATAAAACGCAAAATCGTGCATATCAAAATAACTGGCCGCTTGCGGTAAGTAGCGCAAATAACGCGCACGCAAATCCGCATCATGTTCTTTAAATATTTTGCTGGCTTCACCAAGTAACGTAAGCCTAGCACCTGCCTGCAAGTCTTCGTCACCGGCAAATGCCAGTAACGAAACTTTAGGGTTTAGTTGTATATTTTTAGTGTGCTCGGCAATCGTGCTAATCAAGATGATAGGCTGGCAATTGTGGTCGAGCACGAACGGTGCCACAGAACCAAAAGGGTAGCCCTCAAAGCGCACCGAATGCGTAGAGAGTATGCCGCTACGTGTAGAGCGCAGAAATTTTCTGGCTTCAAGGTTTAAATTCATACGTTAAGTTTCAATGCAGTTTCTGCAAGGCGCTTACCTAAGGCCATACAGAGTTTTTTTTCATCATCAGAAATCGGCTTGTCATCCATAGCGCCACCGATGTGGCTGGCGCCATAAGGGGTGCCGCCTGTGGTGGTGGTAGATAGTGCGGGCTCAGAGTAAGGTAAGCCAACAATCATCATGCCGTGATGCATCAGTGGCAACATCATGGTGAGCAAGGTGGTTTCATTACCGCCATGCATAGAGCCGCTGGAAGTAAACACGCAGGCTGGTTTGTTGATGAGCGCGCCTTTTAGCCACAAACCGCTGGTGCCATCTAAAAAGTATTTCATGGGCGCAGCCATGTTGCCAAAGCGGGTAGGGCTGCCAAGTGCCAGCCCAGCGCATTGTTCCAAATCTTGTAGTTCTACATAAGGGTCGCCGCTAGCGGGAATCTCCGCCTCTGTTGCCTCGCAATTGCTGGAGACTTTAGGCACTGTGCGGATGCGTGCTTTTGTACCGGCTACGCTTTCAATCCCGCGTGCAATCAATTGTGCCATGCTGCGCACTGCGCCGCCTTGGCTGTAATAGAGGACTAATATTTCGTTCATGATGAGTCTAAATCAGGCGCTTATTTAAAGCTAAAAGTATACAGCACATCTACCGCGCTTTCTGCGCCGGATGCGCCGCGTACTGACCACACTGGCGTGATGAAGTAGGTGAGCCGCGCAACATCGAGCAAGCCGCTGACGCTTTTTTCATAATTCAGATATAAATCAGAGCCAAGTCGTTTACCAAAATTGACGGCGGCACTCTCTGCATCACTACCTGCAAAGCTTAGTTCATCTAGCCCAGCAGCGCGTGCAATTTTAGTTTGCAGTGGTACAGATTGATTATTAGAAAATAGCACGCCAGCGGCGAGTGACAGCATGGCGTATTGGTTTTTGCCTGCCTTATCCAAGCCATGCCCCAGCACCAGCCACGAGAGTTTTTCAGTTTCGGATACATTGGGGGTGGAGACTAATTTGGTAATCGGGGCAAAGGCTGTGCCGGTGATTTCTACCCCCGCGCTCACTGGCTTTGTGTTGCGCATGGCGCGTATATTCAGCCCGGGGTTTTCGGTAGGGCCGTTAAAATTAAGGATGCCGCGTTCGATGTTGAGCAACTGACCATAAGCCATGAACGTGCCGCGTTTGACCTGTATGCTGCCCTCGGTATGCGGTTGGTATTGTGTCAGTCCGGTCAGGCTAAGTTCGCCGAATAACAGCGCATCTAAGCCATGGCCACGTAAAATAAAGTCTTGGCCTAGATTGATATTCAGGCTATTTAATAGCACTTGCAGCGGTGCTTGTTGAATGACTTGGCTGCGCCCAATCACGATGACATCGTCACTTAAGCTAGGGGCATTTTCGCCCACGATTTCAATTAAGCCTTTATTGACTAAAAAATCACCCGATACGCTCAAAATATCGTCTTGCAACTGCGTTTTGCCACTGCCACTCAATATCAACAATCGGTCGGTACGAGACAATGCGGTGAATTGCTCAGCCTTCCAGTCCAATGCTAATTTGGGTTTTTGCTGCGCCAGCAGGGCATAGCCGCTGGTGCTAATAGTGCCAGCCCCACCATGCCAAACAAAATGATTAATCAGCAGTTTGTTCTGTGCAAAGGTTGCATCGAAACTGCCTTGGTTTAACGCCACACCTTGCGATGCAAGATTAAATACCAAATCTTTGCCGTTAAATGTGCCGCGCAAATCGGGGGCTGCCAACGTGCCATCAGCACTCACCGACAAACTAACTTTGCCGTCTAGCTCGGCATCCGCCAGCGTGTTAGGAAAAGGCACCCAAGCCAGCGTTGTCAATTGTGCGCTCGCATTAAGTTTGAATGGTGCACTTGCAAGTAAAGCAAAGCCCGCTTCAGTTTTATTAAATTCAGTTGTCAGTTGTGCATGTAGATTACCCAATTGCTGACCCGACACGTCCAACATTACGCTGACTTTGCTATTGATAATTTCTAGCAGCAGATTGGCGTTGGTTAAGCCTAGCGCTGTTGGCTCGGTATTGAGTTTATTGAGCATAAAGTCGCCACTGTCACGTTGCAAAGTTAAACTGCCATTGATTTGATCTTTAGCCGTAATATTCCAATTTCCCGAAAACACTGGGCTGCCTTGCAAGCTGGCCGGCATGATAAAAATGTCTTCTGGCAAATCACTGACGCGCATTTGTTTGAGTGAGCCTTGGCTACTAAAAGCGCTATCTGAGAGGTCTGCAAAAGCAATGTTTAATTCGCCACTGGCAAATTGCAGCGCCACTTGTTCAAGCCGCTTGTGATGGGCTGAAACTTTTAATGGCGCAGGGGCTTTAAGCTTAATGGTTGTTTCGCCGTCATAGCTTAATTGTTGTAACCAGCCTTGCCAAAACTTTTCTTGATTCACATCGTTGCTTTTAATGCCGCCATTAAGCGCCGCCAGCCATTGCTGCTGGGTATTTTTGGCAGTAATTTGCAGTTGGTGTTGCGCGAGCGTACCTGATAATTCCGCCAGCACGTTCAACGCTGGGCGCTCGCCAATTTCTAGGGTATCCGCCTTGATGATGGCTGAAATTTTGTCAGCTTCGGCATTGCCAAGTGTGGCATTTGCAGACAAGCTGGCGAGCTTGAATTGTGTGCCATGTGCAATATTTTTTCCGCTCAGGTTAAATGTTGCCATTAGTTTTTCAAAGCTGCCACGCAAGTCACCGCTAGCGGCGATATCGCCAGTTAAGTGTTCACTAAATGCTTTAAGCTCAGGCAATTTGGCGTTCCAGTTTACTGTGCTGCCTGCTGCCCCCAAATCACCTGAGGCTACTAATTGGTTGCTGCCAAGGCTAGCTTGCATTTGCAGTGCTTTGATTTGGCTGTTGATCCATTGCAGATTAGCCTCAACATTTAGCGGCTGGTTTTGCCAATGACTATTTGGTGTGCGAATTTGTAGCGTTAAGTCTGGTTGTGGATTGAGTTTGCCATTGACGCTTGCCTCAATATTAAATTGCGCCTGTGGATAGCTACCCAAACGCTCGGCACGCAAATCGGCAATGTGTAGATTGAGCTGCAAAGCCTTATCTTGCGCCAGGCCAATGTGGCCATTGATCGCGATGCGCCCAGCGATGTTTTCAGCATTGTTGCTGGCATCAGTACTTGATTGCAAATAAAACTTACCAGCTTGTTGTGTCAGTATGTTGTCGCTGCTAAATTGCAGTTGCTCTAAATTGCCGCTGAGCGTGGTTTTAATATCGTAGCCATAAGCGCTGTCAGTGCTAACGAGTTGCTTAACTTGTATCGCACCTTGCAGTGCAAATGGCTTGGCAGTTGCCATGTCGACATTAGCAACGATATTGCCCCACGGCGTATTGGCTTCTTGCAAATTCAGCGTGATGGTTTTGGCATTGGCATTTAAGTTAAATCTGACCTGTTGCAGCAGTTGCTTGCCATCACTGGAAATAATCACCACTTGTTTGATTTCTGCCTGCTTAATGCTAATTGGCAATGGCAGGCTGATTTTTTCTGGCAACTTGCCGGGCTCAGAGGGTGCTGCGCTGTCTTTGAGTTGAATAATCAAACGTTCAGCTTTTAATACATGCACTTGCAACGTGCCATCAGCAGGCGACAGTTCCCAATGCGCACTCAAACGTTCTAGTTTGAGATGAATATTCTCCAAGTCATGTTCAAAGCTATTTAAGCTGGAATTAATGCTGATAGGCATTTCGCTATGTGCGACTGGCAGTAATGTTAAGGTGACGGCCAGCAACAGCAGGTTTAAGTAGCGACGTATCATCAGAAGGCTACCCCTATATTAAAGTGTACGCGGTAGTCGCCGGTTTCCTGACCATAAGCGATGTCGGCACCAATCGGCCCCGCCGGGCTTTTCCAACGCGCGCCCAGGCCATAACCCAACACTGGTTTCAAGTCTTTTACGCTATTAGCGGCATTACCAAAATCGGTAAATACCGCCGCGCCCCATTGCGAAGTTAGCCATTGAATCAGCTCGATACTGCCGGTGGCCAAGTATCTGGCGCCCGCGATGGCATCGCCTTCAACAACCCCTAAACTTTGGAAATCATAACCACGTACCGATTGATCGCCACCGGCACGGAACAAATAAGTAGCAGGCGCACTGTTCTTGCCGCTGACCATGCCCAGCTCAGCGCGCGTAATCAGTTGTGTGCTGTTGCCAATCGGGTAATAGCCAAACGCTCTGACATAACTTTGTAGAAACCGACCATCTGACAATTGCTCAGATGGCGCGCCAGTAAACTGTGCATTGAGCAAATAGCCGCGTGTGGGATTTAAGTTATTGTCGGTGCGTCTTAATGTAAGTCCGTAAGATAAGGTTGCCGCATAGTTGCTTTCTGAATCAATGCCGTCGAGTTTTACATGCTCAGCCAGTAAATTAGTGCCCACGTATTGTTCAAAGCTGCGCAGACCCCACGCACGCCTTAGTCCAACTTGCCCGGAAGTGGTGGTTTGACCTTCAACTTCTGTGCGGATGAGATTGCTATTCATACTGTCGCGAAAGCCACTTTTAGTGGTGGGTAAACGAATCTCGGCCAAGATATTTTGTGATTTTTGTTCCAAACGCAGGCTGCTGCTTAAGCGCCAGCCGTCTTGCAGAAAGTTGAGGTCGTTTAAGGTGACTTGCGTACGTGCGCCGGTGTTGGTGCTGTAGCCTGCGCCCAAGCCTAATTTAATTTCCGGAAATTCTGTCACTACAATTTTAATCGGTGCACGCTGATTGTTGGCTTCCGGCTGAATGTTTTTGGTATCTGCGCTAATTTCAACACTCTTAAAATAGCCGGTTTCTTGCAGTCGGTTTTGAAAAACAAGTAACTGGGTTTGGCTGAATTCATCGCCAGGTTTAATCGGATTGATGTTGCGAATCACTTTTTGCGGATAGCGGCTTAAGCCTTCGATTTCGATCTCACCAAAATATACTAGAGGGCCGCTATCGATTTTGATGCGTAAATTGGCGGTGTTGGTTTTAGGATCAATGCTAGCTTGGCTTTCGCTAATACTCGCGTTAGGGTAGCGCGCTACCAATAGCTTGGTGAGTAATTGGCGTTTGGCTTGCGTCCAGCTTTCCTGTTTGAATTGCATGCCGGGTTTAAGTGCCCAGCTATCGCTCAGTGTTGCTAGGCTTTGCGCCGGTTTATCAGTCTGCTGCGATACCGCGCCTTGCCATTGAATATCTAGCTTATCAACCAGTACCGGTGGCCCTGGCGTAATGGTGAAATAGGCAATATTTTTACCGGGAGATTGCTCCAGCTTAGATGTGACTTGTGCTGAAAATAAACCCTCAGTTTCCAGCAAGGCCTTGATTTGTTGTGGCGCTTTATTAAATAAGCGTTGCCACTCTCTGGGGTTCAAGCGTGGATTGTTTTTACTGCTGATAATCTCCAGATGCTGCTCCAGCAACGATTTCAAGTCGCGGGGGGCATCCAGCTCGACTTTATAATCGTCACCGGTATAATCTTCAGCGCTGTATAGATTCAGGCTGAAACTCAAAAGCAGCAGGCAGATAAAAAAGCGGTTAAGCATGGTTTAACCGCCTTAGTATCATCCAATTTGTTGCGAACTTGGTATTAGTACCAAGCGTGGGATTAAATTCTATTGACAAGCTCCGTTGCCTTGCCGATGTAGCTGGCTGGCGTTAATTCTAGTAAAGATTTTTTTGCGTGCTCGGGGATTTTTAAATCTTGCACAAATGCATGCAATGAGGCCTGATTAATGCCGCCCTTGCCACGTGTCAGTTCTTTTAATTGCTCGTAAGGGTTTTCAATACCATATCGACGCATCACGGTTTGGATTGGTTCCGCCAACACTTCCCAGCTATTGTCTAAGTCTTCTGCTAAGCGCGCTGGGTTGATTTCCAATTTGTTCAAACCGCGCAGGCATGAATCATAACCTAGCAGGGTGTAACCCAAACCTACACCCATATTGCGCAACACGGTAGAGTCAGTCAGGTCACGCTGCCAGCGTGAGATAGGCAGTTTTTCCGCCATGTGGCGCAATACTGCATTGGCTAAGCCTAAATTGCCTTCTGAGTTCTCGAAATCAATCGGGTTTACTTTGTGCGGCATGGTCGATGAACCGATTTCACCGGCTTTTACTTTTTGTTTAAAGTAGCCTACTGAGATATAACCCCAGATGTCACGGTTGATGTCGATCAGAATCGTGTTGATGCGCGCCAGTGTGTCATAAAGCTCTGCCATATAATCATGCGGCTCAATTTGAATGGTCATCGGGTTGTAAGTTAAGCCGAGTGACTCCACAAACGTCTTGGCAAAACTCTCCCAATCAAAGTCTGGGTAAGCAGATAAATGCGCGTTGAAGTTACCCACGGCACCATTGATTTTGCCAAGAATTTCGTTGGCAGCTAATTGTTTTTGCTGGCGCTGCAAGCGGTAAACCACGTTTGCTAATTCTTTACCCATGGTGGTAGGTGAAGCGGTTTGGCCGTGCGTGCGCGATAGCATCGGTTGGTCTGCAAGCTGATGCGCCAGTTCACTTAAACGTGCAATCAGGCTGTTTAAAAAAGGCAACATCACTGAATCACGTGCAGTTTTAAGCATCAAGCCGTGAGACAGGTTGTTGATGTCTTCTGAAGTACAGGCAAAGTGAATAAACTCACTGGCTTTTTTGACTTCTTCATTCGCATAAAATTTTTCTTTGAGCCAGTATTCTAGGGCTTTAACGTCGTGGTTGGTGCGCGCTTCAATCGCTTTAACTTGTGAAGCGTCTTCTTCGCTGAAGTTGCTAATGGCAGCATCCAACTCATGAATAGTTTCAGCACTGAAAGCGGAGATTTCTGTCAATGCGGGTGCGCTGGCTAACGCTTTCAGCCATTCAATTTCTACCCAAGCGCGGTGCTTAATCAGTGCATATTCACTAAAGTAAGGGCGCAGAGCATCGAGTTTGGATTGATAGCGGCCATCAAGAGGGGATAGCGCGTTGAGCGTGGTAAGCGACATAACAGGTCTTTCAAACAGCAAAAAATAATTCGCTATTTTACCTTAAATTTTAGTTGCTCAGGATTTGGTATAGGGAAATTGAGTAGAGAGTGGAGAGTGGAGTAACAAGCTGAAATTGTTTTAAATCTCCCTCAATCCCCCTTTTTTCAAAGGGGGAGGGTATCTGACTGGGCGTATTCGAAGCTTGGCAGAAATTAAACTGCTAACATATCCACAAACGCATTCACCGGCATGGCTTCTAGGGTTTTTTGCTCTAAACATAACGCCAAAATGTCGGCTTGTTTTTTTGCATCGAAACGGCGTGCCAAATTCACTTTGAATTTTTTTACCAGTTCAGGTATGCCCTCGCCACGGCGGCGTCTGTGGCCGATTGGGTATTCCACAGCAATGTTTTCAGAGCTGCTGCCATCTTTGAAAAACACTTGCACTGCGTTGGCAATTGAGCGTTTTTCAGGGTCTAAATAATCGCGGGTATATTCGGGGTTTTCTACACAGCTCATTTTGGCGCGAATCGCATCAATGCGCGGGTCAGCGGCAACTGCATCTTCGTAATCCTGCGCCGTCAGGTTACCTTTAAGCAGCCCAATTGCAGTCATGTATTGAATACAGTGGTCACGGTCTGCCGGATTATCCAACGGGCCGGCTTTATCGATAATACGAATAGCAGACTCATGTGTGGTGATGACGATTTTATCAATTGCGGCAATTTGTTCCATGGTTTGCAAACGGCTGCCAATTTGCTTATTCAACTGTAAAGCGCATTCAACGGCGGTTTGCGCATGAAACTCAGCTGGAAATGAAATTTTGAACAGTACTTGCTCCATCACATAAGAGCCATAACCGCGCTGAAATTTAAACGCATTACCTTTAAACAATACGTCATAAAAGCCCCAGGTTTTAGCCGTGAGCGCAGATGGATAGCCCATTTCGCCTTGCATGGTCATCCACGCCAGACGCACGGCGCGCGATGTGGCATCGCCTGCCGCCCATGATTTGCGTGAACCAGTATTCGGGCTATGGCGATAAGTGCGCAAGCTTTGGCCATCTACAAACGCGTTTGAAACCGCATTAATGATGTCTTCTTTATTGCCTCCCAATAGCTTGGTCACCACTGCGGTTGAGGCGATTTTGACTAAAATGACATGGTCTAGGCCAACACGGTTGAAGCTGTTTTCTAGCGCTAGCACACCTTGAATTTCGTGCGCTTTAATCATGGCGGTCAGTACATCTTTTACAGTCAGCGGCGCTTTGCCTTCTGCGATATTTTTACGCGACATATAATCTGCCACCGCCAGAATGCCGCCCAAATTGTCAGACGGATGACCCCATTCCGCAGCGAGCCAGGTATCGTTAAAGTCTAGCCAGCGTATCATGGCACCGATGTTGAATGCGGCCAAAATCGGATCGAGTTGATAGGATGTACCGGGCACTTTTGCGCCATTTGGCACCACAGTACCCGCAATCACCGGGCCTAACAATTTAGTACAAGCCGGGTAATCTAGCGCTTCAAAACCACAGCCTAATGTATCCATTAAACAGTTGCGTGCAGTGTCAAAGGCTTCAGCGCTGTTGATTTCATAATCAGCGACATAGTTGGCGATATCCACGATAACTTGATCGGGAGCGGGGCGGACATTGGAGATGTGAGATGACATGGTTTGGCTCTGTAATTTTAAAAGTTTTAAATTAGCCACAGATGAACACTGATACACACAGATAAAAGCAAAATCAAGATTAGGTTTTTAATCTGTGTGTATCAGTGTTCATCAGTGGCTGATAAGGTTTTTTTAAAGTCACTCTGGATTGCCGCGGGCTTGCGCCCTCGCAATGACGGAGTGAGGTGTTGTTTGTTCTGTGTGTATCTGCGTTCATCTGCGGCTAAAATGTTTTAGCGTTTGTTCAACGGCACATAGGCACGATTTTCAGGCCCGGTATATTCCGCATTTGGGCGAATAATTTTGTTATCTATGCGCTGCTCAATGGCGTGCGCAACCCAGCCTGTGGTGCGCGAGATGACAAAAATCGGGGTGAACATGCCGGTAGGAATACCCATCATGTGGTAGCTCGAAGCGCTGTACCAATCCAGATTCGGGAACATTTTTTTCTCGCGCCACATGGTGGTTTCAATACGGTCTGAAATGTCAAACAAACTCATGTCGCCCTTGTCTGCGCATAATTTGCGGCTCACGGCTTTAATCGATTCATTCCGCGGGTCGGCAATGGTATACACCGGATGCCCGAAACCGATGATGATTTCTTTGCGCGCCATGCGCTGCATGATGTCGGCTTCGGCTTCATCGGCATTTTGATAGCGTTCGATAATTTCCATGGCCGCTTCATTGGCGCCACCGTGTTTGGGGCCGCGCAAAGCGCCAATGGCGCCTGTGATACACGAGTACATATCGGATAAAGTACCCGCAATCACGCGCGCGGTGAAGGTTGAGGCATTAAACTCATGCTCCGCATACAGCACCAGTGAAGTATTCATGGCGCTAATATGCAGGTCTGATGGTTTTTTGCCGTGCAGCAGATGCAGAAAATGTGCGGCGATTGAATCTTCGTCAGTTTCTACCTCTATACGTTTGTTGTTATGGCTAAAGTGATACCAATAAATAAGTATTGAGCTAAAGCATGAAATCAGGCGGTCGCCCAAATCTTTGGCCGCCTCAATATTGCGGTCACTTGCTTCTGGCTCCAGTGTGCCGAGCATAGAACAGCCGGTGCGCATCAAATCCATCGGGTGTGCATTGGCAGGAATCTGCTCCAGCACTTTTTTCAACGCTTCAGGAATGCCGCGCAGTTTTTTAAGTTTTTGATGATATGCCGCCAGCTGCGCAGTGTTTGGCAGCTCGCCGTGGATAAGCAAGTAAGCCACCTCTTCAAACGTGGCATGTTTGGCGAGCTCAATAATATCGTAACCGCGGTAGTGCAAGTCGTTACCGGTATGACCCACCGTGCAAATTGCCGTGGTGCCTGCGGCAACGCCGGCAAGCGCTACACCTTTTTTCTTTTTCGGCGCATCTGTCTGAGATGATGGCGTGGTGACTGACATGCTATTTTTCTCCCTTAAATAATGCGTCCAGCTTTTGTTCGTAGCTGTGATAATTCAAATGTTCATAAAGCTCGGCACGTGTTTGCATGAGTTCTACGACATTGGCTTGCGTGCCATCGCGGCGCACCGCTTCATATACTTTGAGTGCGGCCTGATTCATGGCGCGGAACGCTGATAATGGGTACAGCACCATGCTCACATCAGCGCCGCGTAGCTCATCTACCGTGAACAGCGGCGTGGAGCCAAATTCGGTGATATTAGCGAGTACCGGCACTTTGACTGCCGCGGCAAACTGCTTATACATGCCAAGTTCGGTAATCGCTTCCGGGAATATCATGTCTGCACCCGCTTCAACACAGGCACAGGCACGGTCTATGGCGGATTGCAGACCTTCAACCGCCAGCGCATCGGTACGCGCCATGATCACAAAATCCGGGTCGGTTTTGGCATCTACTGCGGCCTTAATACGGTCTACCATTTCAGTCTGACTCACAATCGCTTTGTTGGGGCGATGACCGCAACGTTTGGCTTGCACTTGATCTTCAATATGCACGGCTGCTGCACCTGCTTTAATCACGTTTCTGACGCTGCGCGCAATATTGAAAGCACCGCCGAAGCCGGTGTCGATATCTACCAACAACGGCACTTCCGTTACTTCGGTAATTCTGCGCACATCAATCAGCACGTCTTCAAGAGTAGAGATACCTAAATCTGGCATGCCCAATGAGCCAGCAGCAACGCCGCCGCCTGATAGATAAAGCGCTTTATAGCCGGTTTGGGTGGCGAGCAGCGCGTGATAGGCATTAATCGCGCCGATGATTTGTAGTGGCTTTTCAGCGGCGATGGCAGCACGAAAACGTGCGCCGGCAGAGGCTAGTTTAGTCATATAGGTTTAGTCAAAATAGTTAGCTAAAAAATGCCGTGTTGGCTGGTTCAGAAATCGCAACGCCAGTGACTTTGGCTTTCTGCAAAACTTCCCAAAAGTAACGATAAGTCGCGCGGTCATGCAGTTCGCCCGCGTATTGAATGGGCCCCCAATCTGCTTGCTGTGCGGCAACTAGAATATTTGCAGCATCGGCAACTTCGTCATAATTCGGTTTCATAGCGTCCACAATCGCCTGAATTTGCGTAGGGTAAATACTCCACATGCGTAAAAATCCAAACTCATTGCGGGCACGGCTGGCATCACTTAGCGTGGTTTCTACATTTTTTAAGTCCAGTGTCACGTTGTGTGCAGGCACTACGCCATTTGCTAATGCTGCTGCGGCCACTTCAGCTTTGGCGCGCGCTAATAAGCGATGTTCAAACTGGCCTGGGCTACGCATGGCGCTGGCCGGAATCGCGCCGTTGTGCGCGCTGACAAAATCCATTAGCCCAAAGTCGAGCACCTGCAACCAGGGTAGGGCGGCGATTTCGTGTACTTGTTTAAGCGCACCATGGGTTTCAATCAGAATATGTACCGGAATCTCGCGATCTACACCGTAAAAAGTCGCCATTTTTTGAATGTAAGCAATCATCTCTTTGGCTTGGCTGATGTCGGTACATTTAGGAATGGTGAGGTAGCTCAGCAGTTTGCCTGCACCGCCAACTAAGATATCGATGTCTTGTTTCCAAGCTGGGTGGGTGTAATCATGGATGCGCGCACCGGCCATTTTGTGTTTGTTGGCTTCTGAATTTAGCACGCGCACGATCATTTCGGCGTGTTCACGCTCTTGGCCTGAGGCTGCGCCATCTTCACAATCGCAAGTGATATCAAACACTGCGCCGATAGTGTCTTGTAGTGACAAGGCTTTTAAAATGAGTTTTTCACTGCCGGCAAAGTGTTCGCAAGCCGGAATGAGTGGGAACGGTTTTTCGCCTCCGAAGAGGGCTTCGTTAGGATGCACTGCCATTTATTGATGTCCTTTGCGCGGCATTAATACGGTGTAATCAAGATCTAAAACGACATTGGCGTGATAACTGCCGTTTACTTTTATCTCGGCAATATCAGCAGGGCTTGCATTTTTAATGCCTACCATGCGCAGGCGCAGCGCACCTATGTCGGGTCTGTTGGTGAGTTCCCAGCAGTCTAATACTTCGGTAAAACTATAAATCGTGTCACCGGCAAAGCACGGGTTAGCATGCGTGCCGCCATTAATGGCAAGTATTGCCAACGCATTTTCCAGCCCTTCAAAACTTAAGCTACGGCAGGCAGAAATCACAATGCCGCCATAGACCAGACGTTTACCAAAAGGCGATGTCTTCATCATGTGGTCGTCAAAGTGCAAGCGTGCATTGTTTTGATACAAGCGCGTTGCTAGGCTATGGTCGCTATCATTAATGGTCATGCCAGCTGGGTGGTTAATACGTTCACCGGCCTGATAATCTTCCCAATAATACCGTCCGCCTGTGGCCTGCGCCTCAAACCCCTGCGCGCTAAACTGCTGTGGGATATTCAGGCTTGTAGGATCGACAAAAGCGGGTAATTCTGGAATCACGGTTTGTGGTGCGGGAGCGTTGAGGTCTTGTTTATGCACCATTACCCAGCGTACCCAGCTTAAAACCGCTTGTTGGTTTTGGTTCACGCAAGTTGAGCGCACATACACCACACCGCTTTTGCCGTTAGAGTTTTGTTTTAACCCGATGACGGTGCTGGATGTTGTGAGCGTATCGCCCACAAACACTGGCTGCAAAAAGCGCACATCGGCATAACCCAAATTAGCTAAGGCATTGACGGAAATGTCCGGTACGGTTTTGCCAAAGGCAATATGAAAAGCCAGCAAGTCATCGATGGGTGAGGTTTCATAACCCAAGGCATGCGCAAACGGCGCGCTGCAATGTAGCGGGTTACGCGCTCCGGTAAGTGCAATATACAGCGCAGTATCACCGCTGCTAATAGTGCGTGGCGTGGCGTGCTGAATCACTTCATTGAGTTTGAAGTGCTCAAAATAACGCCCGGCATTGATTTTTTGGTGGCTAGTCATTTAAATATATTCTTCTTCTAGTTCGGCAATCGCCTCGTGCAATTTAATCAGGCGCTGCGCAGCTTTAATATGATGATGCTCTACCAATTTGTCATTGACTACTACCGTGCCTTGACCTGATTCATTAGCTTCTTTCAAGGCCTTGATAATCAACCTTGCGTTGGCAACCTCAGTGGCTTTAGGGGTGTAGGCATCATTACAGTAGGCGATTTGTGCCGGGTGCACCAATGATTTACCATCCATGCCCATGTCGCGACCCAAGCGGCATGCATATTCAAACGAATGCATATTTTTAAAGTCGCTGGTAATGCCGTCTATTACGCCACGGCCGTAAGCGCGCGCCGCTAAAATCACCAGTGATAATGAAGTCAAAATTGCAGAACGTTCGTGCGTTACATGCGCATGCAATTGTGAAATCAAGTCAGAGGTCGCCATCACGATACAGATGATGCGGTCAGAAGCAGAGGCGATTTCTTTGGCGTTAAGCACCGCAATCGGGCTTTCTATCATCACCATAATAGGCATATGGCTGCCGCCAGCCTCATCTAAATACTGCTGTGCTTTTAATACATCTTCACGCGATTCAATATTTGGGAACAAAATCGCGTCTGCGCCAATGTTAGCCACCGCTTTAATGTCGTCATGCCCCCAGATTGAATCCAGATTATTGACGCGTATCACCACCTCACGATTGCCATAGCCACCTTGCTTCACAGCTTCAACCACATTGGCACGTGATAGCTCTTTGGAGTCAACCAGAATCGGGTCGCCTAAATCCAGAATAACTGAATCTGCAGACAAGGTGCGTGCGCGGTCAAGATAGTGCTTGTTGCAGCCCGGTACATATAGCATGGAGCGTCTAGGACGGATGTGGTTTTCCATATCAGCATGACTTTTGTAATAGTGTTGATTTGATTATATAGATTAAATTATTTTTGTGTCAACATATATCTTATGTCTTATATAAGATATAAAACACTAGACTTAATTTTTTTGCCATGATATAAATTCGTAACAGCGTTGTATTTGGCTAAATAGCAAAATAACTTCACTTAAATTACGGTATTAACAATTATGAACAAGCAACTTATTTCACCTAGTTACAGACCCTTATATGACCAAATTAAGGTGCTCATCACGCAGAGCTTGATTGGCGGCGAGTGGCGTCCGGGCGAGATTATCCCTAGTGAGATGGAATTGGCAGTACGTTATAAGGTAAGCCAAGGCACAGTGCGCAAGGCCATTGATAGCTTAGCCGCAGAAAATATTCTGATACGCAGGCAGGGCAAAGGCACTTTTGTGGCAACCCATAACGCCGATGTTATCAAGCTGCGCTTTTTAAGGTTGACTTCGGTCACTGGTAATAAAGAGTTATTACAGAACGAATTTATCTCCTGCGTTAAAACCAAAGCCAATGCGCACATTGCCAAAGTGCTGGATATCAAAGCTGGTGCGGCTACGATGGAGATAAAAAGGTTGCTGACGTTCTCTGGCCGTCCGTTAATTTACGACCACATTATTGTGCCTGCCGTGCCGTTTAAAGGCTTGAACGGTAATAAAGTGATTGAGTGCAATGGTTCTATGTACAGCATGTATGAATCGCAGTTTGGCGTGCGCATGGTGCGTGCGGAAGAGCGCCTCAAAGCTGTGGCAGCTGATAAAGATGTCGCTACCGCGCTAGGTGTGAAAGAGGGTTACCCCTTGTTAAGCATTGAGCGTGTGTCATTTACCTATGGTGATAAACCAATGGAATGGCGTTTGGGGCTGTGTCTCACCGATGACCACCACTACTTAAGTGAACTAGAGTAAGTGTTGTTGTAATCACTAAATTTCTATATTGGAATGACAAGATGGATGACTTAAAACAACGTGCGCTTGATTACCACCAGTTTCCAATGCCAGGGAAATTGAGCGTGGAGTCATCTAAACCTTGCACTACGCAAGACGACTTATCATTAGCTTATACACCGGGCGTGGCAGCGCCGGTGCGCGAGATTCATGCTGACCCTGCCAATGCTTATAAATACACCAATAAAGGTAATTTAGTCGCGGTGATTACCGACGGCACAGCGGTATTGGGGTTGGGTAATATGGGCGCTCTAGCCAGCAAACCAGTCATGGAAGGTAAGGCGGTGCTATTCAAACGCTTTGCAGGAATTGATGTATTTGATATTGAAATTAATGCTAAAACCCCGGATGAATTTATTGAAACTGTGGTGAAAATTTCGCCGACTTTTGGCGGTATTAATCTGGAAGACATTGCAGCACCACACTGTTTTTATATTGAAAACGAATTAAAAAAACGGCTGGATATTCCGGTGTTTCATGATGACCAGCATGGTACGGCGGTCATTGTGGCGGCCGCACTGATTAACGCGCTGGAGTTGCAGGGTAAAACCTTACCAACCGCAAAAATCGTATTTTTAGGTGCAGGGGCAGCCGGTTGTTCATGTGCCAAGCTACTCAAGTTGATGGGCGCAACAGATATCACCATGGTGGATAGAAGCGGTGTACTGAATACTAACCGCGCTGACTTGCACGATAACAACCGTGAACTTGCGATTGCCCCAGGTGGCGCAGCAACGCTAGACGAAGCGATGCAAAATGCAGATGTGTTTATCGGTGTTTCAGCAAAAAATGCACTCGATACCAGCTTGATTAAGGGTATGGCGAAAAACCCGATTATTTTTGCCTTAGCCAACCCTGACCCAGAAGTGCTGCCTAGTGTGGCGCATGCGATTCGTGATGACATCTTGATGGCCACCGGCCGCAGTGATTTTCCGAATCAGGTGAATAACGCGCTGTGTTTTCCCTATTTATTCCGCGGCGCTTTGGATGCCAAAGCCAAACAGATTACCGACGACATGAAAATTGCCGCAGCACATGCTTTAAGTGCGCTGGCGCGTGAGCCAGTGCCGCAAGCCGTGCTCGATGCTTACAAGTTAACAGAACTCAGTTTCGGCAAAACTTACATTATTCCTAAACCGTTTGATCCGCGTCTGTTAGAACGTGTTTCAAAAGCAGTGGCCGGAGCAGCTTAAGATGGATAAGCGTAATCGGCCAAAAAACCTCAATTTGTTCACGATACGGCTACCAATTAATGCGGTCGTTTCTATTTTGCATCGTGCCAGCGGCATGGCTTTGTTTGTAGTGTTACCGGTGCTGCTATGGGCGCTTAATGCTTCGGTGCAGAGCGAACGCAGCTATATAGAATTAAGCCTGACCATGCAGCACTGGCTGGTGAAGCTGTTTTTAATTGCGCTGTCTTGGGCGTTTTTTCATCATTTTTATGCGGGTCTGCGCCATTTGGCGATGGATGTGCATTGGATGACTAGCTTACAAAAAGCCAGATTTTCTAGCCGATTGGTGTTTGTATTTGTAGTGTTTACGGTGGCGATATTCGCCGTTTGGGTTTGGTAGGGCAGATTAAATTATGTTAATCGAGCTACTCACTAAAAAATATCCGGGCATGCGCTTGTGGCTGGCGCAGCGTTTATCCGCCGTGTTTATGGCCAGTTATTTATTACTCTTGGCATTAATTCTGGTTTTTCAGCAGCCTGCGAATTATCAGGCCTGGATGGCATTCATGTCGCCCTGGTGGTGGCGTGTGCTGACGCTGATGTTTTTTATCAGCCTGCTCATGCATGCATGGCTGGGAGTGCGCGATGTATTTAAAGATTATGTGTTTAATTTGACTTTGCGTGCGGTGCTGCAAGTTGTGGTGGATGTGCTGCTAATCGCTTACCTATGTTGGGTAACGATTATTTTATGGAGCTTATAAGGCTGTGACTATACAAAAACATCAATTTGATGCGGTAATCGTAGGTGGCGGCGGGGCTGGTTTACGCGCCTCACTGCAATTAGCAGAAGCGGGCGTTAAAGTCGCAGTGTTGTCCAAAGTATTTCCCACACGCTCACATACCGTAGCAGCGCAAGGCGGCATTGCGGCTGCGTTAGGAAATGTGTCTGGCGACAACTGGCTGTGGCACATGTACGACACGATTAAAGGCTCAGACTATTTGGGTGACCAAGACGCGATTGAGTTCATGTGTAAAAACGCGGCCAAGGCGATTATCGAGCTGGAGCATTTTGGCATGCCGTTTGACCGTCTGGAAAACGGCAAGATTTTTCAGCGTCCGTTCGGTGGCATGACGCAAAACTATGGCGAAAAGCCGATTTCACGCACCTGCGCCGTGGCAGATAGAACCGGTCATGCCATGTTGCATACACTTTATCAGCGCAACATCCGCGCCAATACGCAGTTTTTTGTAGAGTGGTTTGCGCTGGATTTAATCCGTGATGCAGAAGGTGATGTACTGGGCGTGATTGCGCTGGAAATAGAAACCGGCGACATCCATATTCTCGAAGCTAAAACTACCTTATTAGCCACAGGCGGAGCAGGTCGTATATTTCAGGCCAGCACTAATGCCTTTATTAATACCGGTGATGGTTTAGGCATGGCTGCGCGTGCTGGCTTGCCATTGCAGGATATGGAATTCTGGCAGTTTCACCCCACCGGCGTGTTGCATGCCGGGGTGCTGATTACCGAAGGCGTGCGTGGCGAAGGCGGCTATCTGGTAAATTCTGAAGGTGAGCGCTTTATGGAGCGCTACGCACCCAATGCCAAAGACTTGGCCAGCCGCGATGTGATTTCACGTGCGACGGCCACCGAAATCAAACAAGGCCGTGGCGTAGGTAAAAACAAAGACGCGGTATACCTGAAGCTTGATCATTTAGGTGAAGAGCTGATTAATAAACGTCTGCCTGGCATACGCGAAATTGCAAAAACTTTTGCCAATGTGGATCCAACTGTAGACCCGATTCCCGTGGTGCCAACCGCGCATTACATGATGGGCGGCATACCAACCAATTTGGATGGTCAGGTAGTGGAATACCTCAATGGTAGCGAGCAATCCGTGAAAGGTCTGTATGCAGTGGGCGAGTGTGCTTGTGTATCTGTGCATGGGGCGAATCGTTTAGGCTCAAATTCATTGTTGGATTTGGTGGTATTTGGAAAAGCTGCCGGTGACAAAATGTTGGCTGAAATTAAAACCGGTATTGCACATAAACCATTGCCAGCCAATGCTGCTGACATGACATTGGCGCGCATTGACCGTTTGGATACTCAGCAGTCTGGCGAAAGTGTGAGCGAAGTGGGCGCTGATATGCGTAAAAGCATGCAAACCAATTGCGGCGTGTTCAGGTTTCCGGATTTGTTGGATGAAGGCGTAGGCGCCATCAATACCATTGCCGAACGTGCGCAGCGCCTGCAAATTAAAGACAAAAGCAAAGTATTCAATACCGCACGCGTAGAAGCGCTGGAGCTGGATAACCTGATGGAAGTGGCGCTAGCCACCATGCATACCGCGCATAACCGCAAAGAAAGCCGCGGCGCGCATGCCAGAGAAGATTATGCTGAACGTGATGATGAAAACTGGCTGTCACATTCACTGTATTACAAAAATGATCACAAGCTGGTTTATAAGCCGGTGCGTCTCAAACCCTTAACTGTAGAACCGTTTGTGCCCAAGGCAAGGACATACTAGCTATGAAGTTCTCAATATACAGATACAACCCTGACGTAGATAAAAAACCCTACATGCAGGACTACGAAGTTGAGCTGCAAGAAGGTGACCAAATGCTGCTAGATGCCTTAATCCGCATTAAACAGCAGGATGATACTTTGTCACTGCGCAAGTCTTGTCGCGAGGGGGTGTGCGGTAGCGATGCTATGAATATTAACGGTAAAAACGGTTTAGCTTGCGTGACTAAATTGCAGGATATTGAACAGCCGGTAGTGCTGCGCCCCATGCCAGGTTTGCCGGTGATTCGTGATTTAGTAGTGGATATGACGCAGTTTTTTGAGCATTACAACTCGGTCAAACCGTATCTGGTGAATGATGACCCATTGCCTGAAACCGAGCGTTTGCAAAGCCCTGAAGACCGTGCCAAGTTGGATGGCCTGTATGAATGCATTATGTGCGGCGCTTGCACCACAGCCTGTCCAAGCTTCTGGTGGAACCCGGATAAGTTTGTAGGTCCATCCGGCTTAATGGCGGCGTATCGTTTTATTGTGGATTCACGCGATCAGGCTGAAGAAGAGCGGCTGGAAAATCTGGAAGATCCTTACCGCTTATATCGTTGTCACAACATTATGAATTGCGTGGATGTATGCCCGAAAAAACTGAATCCGAACGCGGCCATCGCCAAGATTAAGGATTTAAAAATCGAGCGTGCCAAAGAAAGCAAAGCCAAAAAAACTTATTCTATTAAAGCGCTTTAGGAGGCCATTATGCTCAATGCAGAAATCTTACGTGATGCAGAACAAAGGCGCTTTGCTTGGCGTTGCAGGCGCGGCCTACTAGAGCTGGATATCGTGTTGCAGGCGTTTGTCGCCAAGCAGTTCGACACACTGAATATGCGTGAACTGCAGGCGTTTGATGATTTGCTGGCAATGCCGGATAACGCGTTTTGGGAGTTGATTAACTCTGGAAAACAATTGAAAAAGACAGATGCACAAGCCACAAAAACTGCCAACGAAATGCTGCAAAAGCTAAGATCAGTCAGGCTCAATGATGATAGGGAGGCCGAATAATATGATGATGCACATTGGAGAAGAGCCAATTGCGCTAGACGCAACTGCGCTGGGAGATTACTGGCCGGGGATTCAGCTGTATTACCCGCCGGTGAAGTACGCGCCTAGTCTAGGTATTTATGAAGACATGGCGCAGGCCTCGGCGCGTATGCAGAAACATGCGCACTATACCCACGCGCACACGCTGATTTTTGACTTGGAAGATGGCTGCAGGCAAAAGGAAATGAGCCGTGATTTGTTGCGCCAAGAGCTGCCTGCGCTGCGTAAGGTGAATCAGCGCGTGACGATTGCGATTCGCGCCAATTCGTTTCGTACTGATGAATATGAGCTGGACATGCAGCTGGTGCGCGACATGGGCGAATATATCGACGTGGTGATGTTAGCCAAAGCTGGCGAAGCCTATGGTGCTGCAGAAGTGCGCGATTTATCGAGCTTTCTGTTGAGCGTAAATCCGCATATCACCATACAGCCGATTATCGAGCATCCAAAATCGCTCAAAATTGCGCCGGATTTAATGCAATACAGCACGGTAAAACATGTGGTGTTTGGCATTCACGATTTTTCTAAAGCGATGGGCATTCACATCACGCCGGAAAACTGGATAGAAGAGCTACAGTTCTACATGAACCAGTTGATGTTTGAAGCGCGTATTGCCGGTAAAGGCGTGATTGGCGGTGTAGAAACGCTGATAGGTGCCAGTGCCATGCCGGAGAAGTTTTTAGAGCCGCATGATGTACGCCGCTGGCTGGATTTACATGGCGACAACGAATCACGCGTGGTTTACAAACACGCTTGTAAAGAGGCTGCCATGGGCTTGACTGGCAAGCAGGTAATCCATCCCGGACATATTCATTTATGTAAAACTGCTTACACGCCATCGCCTACTGAGGTCACACAAAAAGTGAGCATTCTAAAAGCCGCGATAGAGGCAGATGCGCTGTTGGGTGGTGCGATTAAATTTGAAGGTGAAATGCTAGATCCGCCTATGTTTGGTAAAGCGCTGCAAACTCTACTCAGAGCGCATGCGCTACGTGCTTTAAAACCAAGCGATATGGAATTTGCCCTGCATGTGTTGCAACTGTTGCCAGCACAGGTGATACGCCAGAACTGGCCTTACGGCGTACTGTTATGAAAATTCATTTTTCGGGCGAATCACTGTGTTGCGTAGTGCTCACCCCCTCGCCGTACATTTTGTACTGTCTCGGGTTCTGCGCGCTACGCGCCTTGTGCTTCATCCCGAAAATCTGAATTTATTGAAGGATTGAATCATGCAAAAATTTGAACAATTTCCTAAGTGGGTCTGGAATATTCCTGAACACTTCAACATCGGTGTCGCGTGCAGCGATAAGCACTTGGGCACTCCTCAAGAACAGCATATTGCGATGATTGTTGAGGACGATACGCTAGGCACGGCCACGATTACTTTTGGCGAATTGGCGCGCAAAACCAGCCAGTTTGCACAGGTGTTGCGCGGTTTGGGCGTAAGGCCGGGTGACCGTGTATTGATACGCTTACCCAATAGCTTGGATTACCCGATTGCATTTTTAGGCACCATGAAAATGGGTGCGATTTCCGTGCCTACCTCCACACTGCTGACCGCAGAAGAAGTGGCTTATCTGGCTAAAGATTCAGGCGCAGTTGTACTGGTGACCGATGCCGCTGCATGGCACGGCATGGCAGATGACCTGACACAGGCACCGCATTTAAAGCATATTTTGCTGTCGCAGGCTAAAGAAGTGACAGCGCACAGTAAGTTTAACGTGCTGAGTTTACAAGCCAGCATAGAAACCACCGCACAATTTGACGCGCCTTACCCGACCAAGGCGGATGACGCGGCGTATTTGGTGTATACCTCCGGCACTACCGGTTATCCCAAAGGCGTTTTGCATGCGCACCGCGCATTGCTCGGTCGCCAGCCCGCTGCACAATACTGGTTTAACTACAGTGATACTGTGCAAGACCGCATTATGCACTCTGGCAAATTTAACTGGACGTATGTTTTGGGTACAGGCTTAATGGATCCGCTGTATTTAGGTAAAACCGTGATTGTGCATGAGGGCAAAAATGATGCGCAAAAATGGCTGGATTTGATTCAGAAACATGCGGCCACTATTTTTATTGGTGTGCCGACTATTTACCGCCAGATTCTGCAAAAAACCACCACAACCGGTGCCGAACTGACTAGCATGCGCCACTTTATGAGTGCCGGTGAGCATTTGTCAGATGAAGTGTTGACGCAATGGCATGCGCGTTTTGGCTTGAATATTTATGAAGCGGTCGGCATGAGTGAATTTTCTTACTATCTGTCGCAAAGTATATTCCGACCAATTCGTCCGGGTTCAGCTGGATTTCCGCAACCGGGGCACGCTATTCGTCTCCTCAATCCTGAAACCATGGAGGCGGTGGCAACTGGCGAAGAGGGCATGATTTGTGTGCCGGATTCTGATCCAGGCTTATTTTTACGTTACTGGAATTTGGATGAAGAAACCAAAAAGTATAAACATGACGGTTATTTTTTCACTGGGGATTACGCTAAATATGATGCCGACGGTTATATCTGGTTTTTAGGCCGCAAAGACGACATCATCAAAAGTTTTGGCTATCGTGTGTCGCCTTATGAAATTGAGCGTGTTTATAAAGGCCACCCTGATGTTGCCGATTGTGCATCAGTTGGTGAGGAAATCGAAAAAGACAAGTTGCTGGTGGTGGCTTACGTGATTCTGAAACCTGACGCAACCGCGACCGCGGATGATTTGCTACAGTTCGGCAAACAACATTTGGCCGCTTATAAAGCACCTAAAACCATCTATATTGCGCATGATTTTCCGCGTACCAAGAATGGTAAAATATTGCGTAAAGACATTAACTCCGGTATTGCAATCGCAAAATCTACTCGATGAATATTATTAAACAAGAAGACTTTATTGCCAGTGTTGCAGATGCCTTGCAATACATCTCTTATTACCATCCGGCAGATTTTATTCATGCGCTGGCTGAGGCTTATAGAAATGAGCAGTCGCCAGCAGCAAAAGATGCCATTGCACAGATACTCACTAATTCGCGTATGTGTGCAGAGGGCAAGCGCCCGCTCTGCCAAGATACCGGCATCGTGGTTGCGTTTGTTAAAGTGGGTATGCAAGTGCGTTTTGAAGGTGATTTAACGCTGGAACAAATGGTGAACGAGGGTGTGAAGCGTGCGTATCTGCTACCGCATAATAAATTACGTGCTTCGATTGTGAGTGACCCGGCAGGCAAACGTATCAATACTAAAGATAATACCCCGGCGGTAGTCCATGTCTCATTGGTGCAGGGCGATAAAGTTGAAGTCAGCATCGGTGCTAAAGGTGGTGGCAGTGAGAACAAGGCCAAGCTGGCTATGCTGAATCCAAATGAAAGCATCGTCGATTGGATACTGGAAGTGGTGCCGACCATGGGTGCTGGCTGGTGCCCACCCGGCATGCTGGGCATCGGCATCGGTGGCACGGCTGAAAAAGCGGTGTTATTAGCAAAAGAGTCGCTGATGGCACCGATTGATATGCATGAACTCAAAGCACGTGGTGCGCAGAATAAACTTGAAGAACTGCGCCTCGAGATTTTTGAAAAAGTAAATAATTTAGGTATAGGCGCACAGGGCTTGGGCGGCTTGGCCACTGTGCTGGACGTGAAAATTCTGGATTACCCCACGCATGCCGCGAGTTTGCCGGTGGCGATTATTCCTAACTGCGCGGCAACACGCCATGTGCATTTTGAGCTGGATGGAAGTGGCGCTGCGGTGCTGGAAGCGCCGAGCTTAAGCGATTGGCCGGATGTGAACTGGGCACCGAGCGAGCAGTCATTACGCGTGAATCTAGATACTTTAACGAAAGCGGATATCCAAAGCTGGCAGCCCGGACAAACTTTATTATTAAGCGGTAAGCTGCTTACAGGACGTGATGCTGCGCACAAGCGCATGGCTACTATGCTAAAACAAGGCGAAAAGCTGCCGATAGATTTCAGTAACCGTTTTATTTATTACGTTGGCCCGGTGGATGCAGTGCGCGACGAAGCAGTTGGCCCTGCAGGCCCTACTACGGCGACACGCATGGATGACTATACCGAAATGATGTTAGGCGAGTTAGGGCTGTTGGGCATGGTAGGCAAAGCCGAGCGTGGTGATGCAACGATAGACAGTATTGCAAAACATCAGTCTGTATATTTAACAGCGGTGGGCGGTGCCGCTTATTTAGTAAGTAAAGCCATTAAAAAGGCCGAAGTGTTGGCATTTGCCGATTTGGGCATGGAAGCGATTTATGAATTTACCGTGCAGGATATGCCAGTAACCGTGGCGGTGGATGCTCAAGGCCAGTCGGTACATAGCAGTGGCCCTAGTGAGTGGAAACAAAAAATTGCAGAGGGTAAAACGATTGCAATTCACAATGCCGTTTAGCGCGTGAATTTAGCCTGCACAGTTGCACCTTTTGGTATAAGATAAGTCTCACTTGTGTGAGGTGTAACTTAATGAATACATTTGGATTGTTAGCCATGAAACGTTTATATAACTGGTTTTTATTATCAGTCTTTTTGTTTATGTCCAACGCAGCGCTAGCCGAAAATTTACTTGGCTATTTGACCGATGGCGCAGGCAAGTACTACGGCCCTAGTCTGGAAGACAATGTAGTGCAGATGGATACTGATAAAAACGGTTTTGCCGATGTGTTTGAAGTACGTGCGTTTTTAGAGTTAAAGCACGGCAAAGGCTA
>NCHI01000007.1:0-4180 GCA_002281815.1 Methylotenera sp. 24-45-7 | reverse complement strand
AAGAGTTGCTGGATAAGCTGGAAGCTTCTGCCAGCGGAAAAAGCTGCAGTACACCATTTGCCAAAGAACTGTATAGCGATCAGACTACTTCTGTGCGCATCAATTAAAAAGCCAACGGTTAGTCGTCATTCCGGCGAAGGCCGGAATCTAGGCAGGGTTAAATAATAGTGAGCTGACTACATGTCTCAATATTTAATCTTAATAGTTTTCTAAAATTGCAAAGTGTTTTTACAAAAATGATGTTGAGCTTTTTCTTGAAGTGGAACCAGCTTTACTAACGACCTTTGCCTAGATACCAGCCTACGCTGGTATGACGATAGTTTTCCTTGCAGTTAATCAGTATATGTTGAAGTAATCTGCTGATTACGCTTGGTATAATGTTTATAAATTATTTTTAATCTTAGAGATACACGTCACCATGTTAAAAGCTTATGCCTCTCACGTTGCAGAACGTGCAGCCCAAAATCTACCGCCGTTACCGTTATCAGCCGAACAAGTTGCTTTACTGGTTGAGCTCATTAAAAATCCACCGGCAGGTGAAGAGAAAAATTTGCTGGATTTACTGGAAAATCGTACACCAGCTGGTGTAGACCAAGCTGCTTATGTAAAAGCTGCATTTTTATCTGATATTGCCAACGGTAAAGCGACCTCACCTTTAATCAGCGCTGAAAAAGCGGTACAGCTGTTAGGCACTATGCTGGGTGGTTATAACGTACAGTCTTTGGTAGCCTTGCTCGACACGCCGATGGCAGAGTACGCGGTTACCGCGCTTTCTCACACCATACTCATGTTTGACGCGTTTCACGATGTTGATGAGAAAATGAAGGCTGGTAATGCACATGCTAAAAAACTGATGCAATCTTGGGCTGCCGCTGAATGGTTCAGCAATTCACCTGTGTTACCACAAGAAATTAAAGCCGTAGTATTTAAAGTGGACGGTGAAACTAATACCGATGACCTAAGCCCGGCACAGGAAGCTTGGAGCCGTCCGGATATTCCACTGCATGCCAAAGCCATGCTGGTCAACAAAATGCCGGATGGCTTGAATAAAATCGAAACTTTGAAGCAAAAAGGTCTGCCACTTGCTTATGTAGGCGATGTGGTTGGCACTGGCTCTTCTCGTAAATCTGCCATTAACTCCGTGCAGTGGTTCATGGGCAATGACATTCCAAATATTCCTAACAAGCGCACCGGTGGCGTCATTTTAGGCACAAAAATCGCGCCAATTTTCTTTAACACCGCAGAAGATTCAGGCGCATTGCCGATTCAATGTGATGTTTCAAAAATGCATATGGGCGATGTGATTACCATCAAGCCTTATGCGGGTGAAGTGCTGAATGAAAAAGGTGAAGTGATTTCAACTTTTGAACTAGCACCAACCACCATGCCAGATGAAGTGCGTGCCGGTGGCCGTATTCCGCTGATTATCGGCCGTGGCTTAACGACGCTGGCACGCAAGGCGTTAAATCTGCCTGCGTCCGATATGTTTATTCATGCGATTACGCCAAAAGATACTGGCAAAGGCTACACACTGGCACAAAAAATGGTGGGTAAAGCCTGTGGTGTCGCTGGTGTGCGTCCGGGTACTTATTGTGAGCCGAAAGCAACTACTGTGGGCTCGCAAGATACCACCGGCGGCATGACGCGTGATGAGTTGAAAGAGTTGGCTTGCTTAGGCTTTAGTGCAGATTTAGTGATGCAAAGCTTCTGCCACACCGCAGCTTATCCAAAACCTGTAGACATTAAATTGCAGCACACACTGCCAGAGTTTATGAGCAGCCGTGGCGGCGTCAGTTTAAACCCGGGTGATGGCGTGATTCACTCATGGCTCAACCGTATGGTGTTGCCTGATACCGTCGGCACTGGTGGTGACTCGCATACACGTTTCCCGATTGGAATTTCTTTCCCAGCTGGTTCTGGTTTGGTGGCGTTTGCCGCGGCCATGGGCGTGATGCCACTAGATATGCCGGAATCTGTATTAGTGCGCTTCAAAGGTGAAATGCAGCCTGGAATTACCTTGCGCGACTTGGTTAATGCGATTCCTTATGCGGCAATTCAGGAAGGTACGCTCACTGTAGGCAAGCAAGGTAAGAAAAACGTATTTAACGGCCGCATTTTGGAAATTGAAGGTTTACCTGATTTGAAAGTAGAGCAGGCATTTGAGTTTGCCGATGCATCAGCTGAGCGTTCCGCTAACGGTTGCACTGTGAAATTGAACAAAGCGCCGGTAATAGAATTTTTAACTTCTAATATCGTGCTGCTACAAAACATGATTGAAAACGGTTATCAGGATCCACGTACTTTGCAGCGCCGTATCGAAAGCATGCAAGCTTGGCTGGCTAAACCGGAGCTGCTCGAAGCAGATACTGATGCCGAATACGCGCATGTGATTGAGATTGACCTGAATGAAATTAAAGAGCCATTAGTCGCTTGCCCGAATGACCCAGATGACATCAAGCCATTGTCAGCGGTGGTTGGTGACAAAATTGACGAAGTGTTTATCGGCAGCTGCATGACCAATATTGGCCACTACCGTGCCGCAGCCAAAGTGCTGGAAGGTGCCGGCGGTATTCCAACCCGTTTGTGGATTGCACCGCCAACCCGCATGGATGAAGCACAGTTGCGTGAAGAGGGCGTTTACTCAGTGTTTGGTGTCGCTGGCGCACGTACCGAAGTGCCAGGTTGTTCATTGTGCATGGGTAATCAGGCGCGCGTGGCAGACAAAGCTACGGTGTTTTCAACCAGCACCCGTAACTTTGATAATCGTATGGGTAAAGATGCGCGCGTATATTTGGGTTCAGCTGAATTGGCGGCAGTTTGTGCCAAACTGGGGCGCATGCCTACAC
Organism: Methylotenera sp. 24-45-7; assembly: GCA_002281815.1. Classification (GTDB taxonomy): domain Bacteria; phylum Pseudomonadota; class Gammaproteobacteria; order Burkholderiales; family Methylophilaceae; genus Methylotenera. The sequence goes on along the minus strand of NCHI01000007.1, from coordinate 1,334 downwards.
ATGCAGAATATCTGGAAACCGTAGGCAATAAATTAGCCAATACCGCTGAAATTTACAAATATCTGAATTTTGACCAAATGACAGAATATAAAGCGGCTCTAGACACCTTGAGCAGTGGCAAAAAAGTGATTCCTATTGTAGAACACGCTTAAGTTTTTGTAGTTCACAAAAAGCCAGCCCTGTTGTTATGATACGGGCTGGCTTTTTTATTATGTAACGCGAGCGCGAAATGTCCCTGCACCTGCCCGAAGTTCCGGAAATTTTTGACACCAAAGAAATAGCCAAACCACTTAAACGCGGAGCATGGAAAGTGATGTTGCCGCTCAGTATTTTGCTACTGGCATTTATTGTGCTGGCCTGGCATTTTAACTGGGATGCCAAAGCAGTCACTGCAGGAGTGCTCTTGTTTGGTAGCATTTCGCACGTGTTCGCTTGGATAATCGGCATTATTGGATTAGTACCTATCATCGGCCCTGTCATCGTGAAAGTGCTTAGTCTTTCTATCATCTGGCTACTGAATGCGGTTGGTTATTTAGTGTCATTTATAGCCATTAAGCGAGGTTACAGCAAGGATGTGCTGACTTATCGCGGGCTGACCGTTGCCCTGATTGTGGGGATTATCATCGGCTATTTGATAGGTCATTTCGTTTGATGACGATTATTCAATTTCTAATGCGCAAAATTGCCGACTTCATTCCGGTCGTTTTCTTTTTTGCGGGCTTTGTGTGGGATGCGCTGACTATAGGCCGCAATGTAGCAGCCTTGGATTTATACATCTTCGCTTTTTATTTGTTGAGTGCTGGCGTGATTTTGTACTGGATTGGCCGGCCAGCCAGCGATGCGACAGCGAGTAATGTTTTATATGCCGGTATTTTTAAAATGCTAAAAATACTGCATACACCGCGACTACCTTATTTTTTGCTGCAATTTTTATTTGGTAGTTTATTCAGTGCTTTGTTTATTTTGTATTTTAAAAGCTCAAGTCATTGGTTGGCATGGCTAACATCATTGATTTTGGCAGTGTTACTGGTAGCCAATGAGTTTTTAGAAAGCGAATACAAACGCTTCACCCTGAGCTGGGCGATTTTCGGCTTGTGCGCCATGCTGCTGTTTAACTTTGCGCTGCCGTTTATGCTGGGTAGCATTCATGCTATTTGGTTTTACCTGAGCACGTTTTTAGGAGCGGCTTTGGCGTTTTGGTTGTATAAAAAAACACCGCAGCACTTTGGCAGTATTAAACCAGTGGCGTTTATTGCTGCGGCCTTGATGCTGGCCTACAGCGTAGACATGATACCGCCAGTGCCGCTAGTAAAGCGTGAAGTAGTGGTGGCTTA
>NCHI01000006.1 GCA_002281815.1 Methylotenera sp. 24-45-7 | reverse complement strand
ATAAGTGTAGGCACCTGGGGTATTGGCTTTAAGTAGCCGAAACTGACTGTTATTCACAACAGCATAATTACCTAGCTCACTTAAGTTACGGCACATCAAGGTAAATAAGTGTTTGTCATCCACGCCTCGTATTTGGCGAATCCGCGTCTGGGCATCACCATTGCCCAGCATACATCCCAGCGCATACCCTGAATCTGTAGGGTAAACAATCACGCCGCCTTTGCGCAAAATATCGCCAGTTTGCGCAATCAATCGCGGTTGAGGGTTATCTAAATGAATATTAAAAAACTGCGACATGATTTTATTGAAACAGTAAATTCAAATAGTTAATTGATTAAGTTGTCAGCAACAGATAAAAGCTGAGCTTCAGGCCAATCCAACCAGACCGGAACACATTGGCTAGGCAATGCCGGTAAGCGCCCCATCCCCATAAAACTAATACCATGCCCATGATAATCTGAACCTTGTGAGGCTTTCAGCCCAAATAACTGTGCATATTTTGCGAATTCAACATAGTGCGCCGCGGTATGGCTGCCAGTGACGACTTCAATCGCCTCACCCCCCAGCGCTCTAAACTCTTCTAACAGTAATAGCATATTGGTGCGTTTAATATCATAGCGCCCCGGATGCGCCAACACCGCCACACCGCCGCTATTTCTGATTAAATTTATAGCCGACTCCAAGCTCATCCACTCGTGATCAACATAGCCCGGCTTGCCTTTTACCAGATATTTTTTGAATACAGATTTGGCGTCTTTCGCATACTGCTTCTCAACCAAAAAGCGTGCAAAATGCATGCGCGTGAGTATGCTGTTCTCAGCGAAGCTTGAAGCAGCTTCAAACGCCCCATGGATGCCAACTTTTTCAAGACCAAGTGACATTTGCCGTGCCCGCTCAATACGCCCTAGCCGCACACTTGCCAAACCTGATTTCAGCGCTGCATCTTCAGGGTTTACTTTCAAGCCCACGATATGCAAGGTACGTTTTTTCCAAGTAACTGAAATTTCAACGCCATTCACCAAGGCTATATCATGCTCGGCAGCGGCAACTCTGGCTTCAGCTAAGCCGCTAATATCGTCATGGTCAGTCAATGCCAATACACGCACACCGCTATTGGCAGCGTGCATGACTAACTCAGCCGGAGAAAGTAAGCCGTCTGAAACTGTGGAGTGTGCGTGTAGGTCTATCATCAACAACTTTAGAAAAATTTTAGCGTTATGTTACTTAATATATGCCTTGCGACTACTGCTCAATCATAGCAAAATAGCGCTATCGGCTAAAGCATTGTTTCGCTTTGTTTTTGCCACTCATACACAAAAGTTACAAGCTAAGAGTCCACCATGAAGTTATTGTTCGATTTATTTCCAGTCATTTTATTTTTTATTGCATTTAAATTTTTCGGCATTTTTGCAGCAACTGCGGTTGCCATGGTGGCCACTATCGCACAAATTATTTATGTCAAATTGCGTCATGGCACTGTAGACAAAATGCTGATGATGAGCGGTGTGATTATTACTGTATTCGGTGGGGCTACGCTGCTATTGAAAGATCCGCAATTTATTCAGTGGAAACCCAGCATACTATATTGGTTGTTTAGTGCTGGCATTTTAGGCGCACAGGCATTTTTCAATAAAAACCCGATGCGTAGCGTCATGGAAAAACAGCTCAGCTTGCCAGACGTAATTTGGGCTAAATTAAATGTGGCTTGGGGTCTTTTGTTCTTAGCGCTAGGTTTTTTAAACCTGTATGTTGCTTACAATTTCTCACAAGACACTTGGGTAGACTTCAAGTTATTTGGCATTACCGGCATCATGTTTGTCTTTATCATTTTGCAAACCGTGTTTATCAGCAAATATTTACCCAAAGAAGACGGCAATGAGGATACAAAATAATGTGGTACGCGATTATTGCTGAGGATACACCGAACAGCCTAGCGCTACGTTTAGAAAAACGACCTGCGCATTTAAGCCGTTTAAAATTATTGCAAGATGCTGGCAAATTGTTGCTCGCCGGCCCTTTTCCAGCTATCGACAGCATAGACCCGGGGCCTAATGGATTTTCCGGCAGCCTGATTGTGGCTGAGTTTGATAATCTTGAGCAAGCACAGGCCTGGGCAGAACTAGACCCATTTACACTTCATGGCGTATACAGCAAAGTGACAGTGAAACCGTTCAGGAAAACCTTACCTTAATGATACTGATAGACTTAATCACGCAGCGCTTACAGTCATTAGAGCCCAGCGCTTTAAAAATCAATGATGACAGCGCCTTACATGCTGGGCATCAAGGCAATGGCGGCGGTGGGCATTTCACCTTATACATAACAAGCTCGCATTTTTCAGGAAAATCGCTGATAATGCGCCATCGCCTTATTTATCAAGCACTTGGTGATTTAATACCTCATAAAATTCATGCGCTTAGCATTCATGCTAGTGCTGACAACGAAACATAAACATTTAAGCTACTGATTTTCCATTCATCATATTCCCAATATTCAAAGGATTTATACATGAAATTAATACATACTTTAATTGCAGTTGCCGCATTCTCAGTTGCGCCATCAGTGTTCGCTGCTGATTCTATCGCCACTGTGAATGGCAAACCAGTTAAACAATCAATTTATGATTTAATCAGCAAAGACATTGCTGCAACCGGCCAAAAAATTGATGACAATACCAAAAACGCTATTATTAACGAGTTAATCAGCTCTGAATTGGTATATCAAGAAGCGCAAAGGCTAGGCCTGGATAAACAACCTGATTTTGTTTTACGCGAAGAATTAGGCAAACGCAAATTACTGACTAGCGTATTTTTACAAGATTACCTTAAAAAGAATCCTGTTTCTGACGCTGATACCAAAGCTGCCTATGAGCAATACAAAAAAGCTTACGGTGACAAAGAATTCAGTGCGCGCCATATCTTGGTAAAAACTGAAGCGGAAGCAAAAGACATCATCGCCCAACTCAACAAAGGCGGTGACTTTACTAAACTTGCCAAAGAAAAATCAATTGATCCTGGCTCTAAAGATAAGGGCGGCGATTTAGGCTGGTTCTCACCAGCATCTATGGTAAAACCGTTTAGCGATGTAGCGGCTAATCTGCAAAAAGGTGCTGTTTCTGCAAGTCCAGTACAAACCCAATTTGGTTGGCACGTGATTAAAATGGTAGACAGCCGCCCTGCGCAACCTCTACCTTACGAAAAACTCAAAGACGGTTTACAAAAAAATCTGCAACAGCGCAACCTAGAAAAAATGATGTCTGATTTACGTGGCAAAGCAAAAATTGAAATTGCAAAATAAGTAAAACAAACATTAAATTAAAACATTAAATTATTAGTAATTAAGGCTCCGTTTGGAGCCTTAATTATTTACACGATTGCCTTTGAGCAGCTCGCACATATGCAAAAAATTATGCGATAATAAGAATTGTTATCATTTATAAATGTGTATTCATAAACCCATATGCAAGCTTTATCTCAATTAGGTACTGGTCAGCACGCTGTTATTGCAGCGATTGAAGCTGAAGAGTCACTATTTCACAGATTGTCCGCTTTAGGTTTTCGAGTTGGCAAGCCATTAAGTATTATGCGTCGCGCCAACTTTAATGGCCCGCTGCATGTGCGCTTGGGAACCACCGATGTAATACTTCGTAGCAACGAAGCATCTCACATCAGAATACAAGCTCTGTAAAGTACCCCATATGAAGCGTATTGCCCTGCTTGGAATGCCCAATACTGGCAAATCCACCCTATTCAATCGAATCAGCGGCGCGTCAGCGCGCGTAGGCAACTGGCCTGGCATTACCGTAGACTTAATGAGCGCCAAAATTTTGCTTGGCGGACACATCGCTGAACTCATCGACTTACCGGGCATTTATGATTTACACGGCTTTTCAGAAGATGAACAAGTCGTCAGACATTTTCTAACACATAACCCGATTGATTTGCTCATTGTGTTGCTCAATAGCACGCAAATTGAGCGCCAACTTTCACTGTTGATACAAATCAAAAAACTGGGCTTCCCAGTGGTATTAGCACTTAATATGACTGATGAAGCCAAGCGTGCAGGCATTACCATTGACACAGCCAGCTTATCCGATGCACTTGCTTTGCCAGTGATTGCCATCAGCGCTAAATATGGTGATGGTTTGCCAAAAGCGTTGGAAGCAGCCACGGAAATTATTAACCAAAACAAGACGACCACTAACCCTACCAGCATTAATCTATTGTTGCAGGAAGAAAGTCAGATTGAGCGTGAAATGGAAGATTTAATCCATAAACACGTGCAGATTCCCGCCACGCTGACCGACGACACCACCGATAAAATTGATCGGGTTTTGCTACACAAATGGCTGGGCTTGCCTTTGTTTTTCTTGGCCATGTTTTTGTTATTCCAGTTTATTTTTACTGTTGGCGGCCCACTTCAAGAAGGCCTAGCTTGGCTACTAGATATGATACGCAGCAGCCTGCTTGAGCCGTTGTTTAGTAGCAGCCCAACATGGTTTAAAGGTTTAATGTTGGATGGTATTTACAATGGCGTAGCCACCGTGGCCGCGTTCGTGCCGATTATTATTCTGTTTTTTCTCGTCATGTCGATGGTGGAAGACAGTGGCTATTTATCACGTGCAGCATTTTTGATGGATGCCATCATGGCAAAAATGGGCTTGGATGGCCGTAGCTTTGTCATGATGCTGATGGGCTTTGGCTGCAATGTACCGGCGATTATGGGCACACGCATCATGCGCTCACGCCCCATGCGATTGCTGACCATGCTGGTGATTCCATTATCACTGTGCTCAGCGCGCTTGCAAGTGTTTATATTTATCATCGCCGCACTATTTAGCCCAAAACATGCGCCGTTGGTATTATTTGCACTTTACGTGATGAGCTTCTTCATCATGTTTTTAACCGCCGTGTTATTTCAGAACCAATATAAAAACACCGAACCGTTCATTTTGGAGCTGCCACCTTATCGCTTTCCTACCCCTAGACAAATCGTGTTGCGTGGCTGGCAAGAAGTTAAACACTTTTTGAATCGTGCCAGCAAGTTCATTATTTTAGGTGTGGTCATGGTGTGGCTGCTGACCAACTTTCCTAGTAACGTGGCGCCGGCGAGTATTGATACCTATGCAGGACAAATTGGCGTAATGTTTAGCCCGATATTAGACCCGATAGGCATTAATCACGAACTGGCGATTGCTTTGATATTTGGCTTTGTGGCTAAAGAGATTGTGGTGGGCGCTTTGGCGGTAATTTATGGCCTGCAAGGTGATGCACTGATGGCGCAGATGGCGAGTCAGATTGACTGGGTACAAGCCATGAGCTTTATGCTATTTACGCTAATTTACACGCCTTGCTTATCGACCATTGCGACGATTAAAAATGAATCTAAAAGCTCGGCATTCATGTGGCTGTCTATCATCTGGTCACTAGGCTTAGCATGGGTTGTAAGTTTTGTGTTCTATCAGGGTGCAAGAGCTTTAGGGTATTAGGTTTAAATTTAAGCCCTAAACATAAAGTACACCGCACCCATCAAACACAAGCCGGCCCACAAAAAATCCAGCTTCAAGGGTTCGTGCATGTAGAGCACTGCGAATGGCACAAACACCGACAAGGTGATCACTTCCTGCAAAATCTTCAGTTGCGCTACAGACATGACGGTAAAGCCGATACGGTTGGCTGGCACCTGAAACAGGTATTCAAATAGCGCTATGCCCCAACTTGCCAGTGCGGCAATTATCCAGGGTTTGTTGTTGAGATTTTTAAGATGGGCATACCAAGCAAACGTCATGAATACGTTTGAGATGGTAAGCAGTAAGATGGTTTTTAAAATTACTGACATACAAATTTTGGCAATAAGTTACTAGAAACAAGAAAGCGAGTCGCAGACAGTACGTTTAGTACGGCAAGGCGAAGCTGACGCAGTTAATTGTGACTTAGTGCCGAAATTTAAACTGCTTCTTCGCCGGTTTCGCCGGTACGAATCCGAATCACCTGCGTCACTGGGCTCACAAAAATCTTGCCATCGCCGATTTTTCCGGTATGCGCTGCTTTAATAATCGCTTCAACCGCGGTATCTACCACACCATCAGCAACGACTAGTTCAACCTTAATTTTTGGCAGAAAATCAACCACATACTCTGCACCACGATACAGCTCAGTATGACCTTTTTGACGACCAAAACCTTTCACTTCAGTCACGGTTAGACCGTTCACACCGATATCAGACAGCGCTTCACGCACATCGTCTAATTTGAAGGGTTTGATAATAGCCTCAATCTTTTGCATTTGAATGAACTCCTGAGTTGATTGTGAATTTTTATATTGTTACAAGTTTAATACTTAAACCATTTCGATGACACTTAATTTAACTTAAACATGTGTTTAAGCTTGGGTTTAGTCAAATTGCGTGTGCCAAAAGTCAGCCAACTTACCAGTAATCGGATAGCGTCTATCTTTGCCAAAGCCGCGGTGCGTAATGCGCACACCTACTGGCGATTGCCTACGCTTATACTCGTTTCTGTCGATCATTTTAATCACGCGATTCACATCATGCTGCGTGTGCCCCAAAGCAACAATTTCGCTACGACTTAAATCATCTTCCACATAGGCTTCGATGATTGCATCCAATATTTCATAAGGCGGCAAACTATCCTGATCCAGCTGGTTAGCCCTAAGCTCTGCTGAAGGTGGGCGCGTAATGATACGCTGCGGGATAGCGTGAGACAGACTATTGCGGTAATTACACAAACGATATACCAGAGTTTTAGGCACATCTTTCAGCAAGGCAAAACCGCCCGCCATATCACCATACAAGGTGCAATAGCCAACTGCCATTTCACTTTTATTGCCTGTGGTGACGACAATACTGCCAAACTTATTGGAGAGTGCCATCAATAACATACCGCGAATACGCGCTTGCAAGTTTTCTTCGGTGGCATCAAATGGCAAATCAGCAAACTGTGGCGCCAACGCTTGCTGATATTGTTCAAACAAAGCCTTAATCGCAATTTCGCTATAAGCAACACCCAGCGTATCCGCCATCTCACGTGCATCGTGGATGCTCATATCTGCCGTAAACTCAGAAGGCATCATCACGGCATGCACCCTATCGGCGCCCAATGCATCGGTAGCTACCGCCAAAGTCAGCGCAGAATCAATACCACCTGACATACCCAGCACCACACCTGGAAAACCGTTTTTATTGACGTAATCCGCCAAACCCAACTTTAGCGCTTTATAAACCGAGGCTTCAATAGACAAGGGTTGAGCGATGTTAGCTTTTAAAGGCGTCGCATGCTGAAATTCCACCACGCTTAAACAAGCCTCAAACGCCGGTAACTCTTGCGTAATCTCAGCTTGCGCATTCATGACTATCGATGCACCGTCAAACACTAATTCATCTTGCCCACCGACCATATTGGCATAAATAATGGCTAAGCCAGTTTCTTCAACGCGTTGCTGCAGCTGCTTAACACGCGTGGATTGTTTTTCCATATGAAATGGCGAGGCATTCAAAGCCAATAGCAGTTCAGCTCCAGCTTGACGCGCTAACATGGCAGGCTGCGACTCCCATACGTCTGCGCAAATTAACACTCCTAATTTGACGCCAGCATGCTCAAATACTAACGGCTTTTCACCAGCAGCAAAGTAGCGTTTTTCATCAAACACTGCGTAATTTGGCAAGGCATGTTTATGGTAAGTTGCAATCACTTTACCTGCTTGCAACACCGAAGCAGCGTTATAACAATGATTTTCAGACTGATGTGGATGCCCCACAATCACCGTGATGTCGCTGAGCATTTGCGCTAAATAATGCAAAGCATCTTGGCAGGCGCACAAAAAATCGTCACGTAGCAGTAAGTCTTCTGGGGGATAGCCGCATAAAGAAAGCTCTGGCGTCAGCAGCAGGCTGGCACCTTGCTGCTTTGCTTGTGCCGCATAAGCGATGATTTGTTGCGTATTGCCAGCGATATCGCCGACCATACAGTTCATTTGCGCAATTGCAATTTTCATTACGAAGTCGAGCTTATCAAGTTTGCACACAAGCTTTGCATTAATAGCTACCGCCAGCGTCTTTAATCAATTTGACCATTTCCACGTGCTGACCCTTGAGGGCATAAACCAATGCTGTTAAGCCATACTGATCCTTGGCTTTTACCTTGGCATTGTTGGCAAGTAACAACTTCACAAGTTCGTCGTTGCCATTGTTCACTGCAATATGCAACAGAGGTGTGCCTTCGGAATCGAGGTTATTCACATTTGCCCCAGCAGCTAATAAAAGCTGTGCCACTTCTAACTGATTTTTCTTCACCGCCCAAGTCAGCGCTGTCCATTTAGACAAATCTTTTTGGTCTACCTTGGCGCCACGTTTTATTAGCAAATCCACGACTGGGGCAAAGCCACCACGTGCTGCAATCATCATCGCGGTCACCCCTAATTTATCGGTCGCCGCCACGTTGGCTTTATAGTCTAGCAAAATGCCTACCGTTGCCGCATCGCCACTCTTTGCCGCATGCATGAGTACCGTTTTACCGTCATCACTGCTGGTATTAGCATCTACACCGCGTTGAATTAACAGCTCCACCATAGATGAATAACCAGAGACCGCGGCAATACCAAACGCACTCCAACCCGCACCATCACGGGCTTTGAAGTCTGCCCCTTTATCGAGCAATACTTTGGCTGTGGCAATATGATTCTTTTTAGCAGCATGCATTAAAGCAGTCCATGCGCCTTTATCGCGTGCATTGACGTCAGCGCCCTTAGCAAGCAAAGCGGCTACTAGATTGGCATTATCTTTACGTGCGGCGTACATCACAGCGTTTAAGCCATCTTGATCTGCGACATTCGGATTCACCCCACTAGACAGCATGGCATTGACAGTATCCAAGTCACCTTTCGAGGCAGCCGTCAACAAATAAGGAACATCCTCAACTGCTGATACCGGGCTCACCATCATGAACATAGTCATGACTAGCGCCATCAAGCTTTTCATTAAAAAATGCATGCGATTAGTTTGCCTTATGATTTGTTTTGAATAGCGGCCAACACCGCTTCGCCCAAGCCAGCTGGTGAACTTGCCACTACAGCACCCGCCAACTCAAGCGCACGAATTTTATCTGCCGCCTTACCACTGCCACCCGAAATAATGGCACCCGCATGACCCATGCGCTTACCAGCTGGAGCTGTTTGCCCAGCGATATATGCTGCCACCGGTTTCGTCACATGACTTTTTATATATTCTGCTGCGGCTTCTTCATCTGAACCACCGATTTCACCCACCATGATAATCGCTTCAGTTTCAGGGTCGGCTTCAAACATCTGCAAGCACTCAATAAAATTAAGGCCCTTGATTGGGTCACCGCCAATGCCAACACAAGTGCTTTGCCCTAAATTCAAAGCGGTGGTTTGATGCACAGCCTCATAAGTCAGCGTACCGGAACGTGACACCACCCCCACCTTACCACGCATGTGAATACTACCAGGCATAATGCCAATTTTGCACTCATCAGGGGTAATTACCCCTGGGCAATTCGGGCCGATTAGTTTCGTGCCGTTGGCTCTGAGCGCAGCTTTCACGTTGAGCATATCCAACACCGGAATACCTTCGGTAATACAAATCACTAATTCGATACCGGCATCGCTGGCTTCTAAAATAGAATCTGCAGCAAACGCTGGCGGCACATAAATCACGCTGGCATTAGCGCCAGTGACGCTTACCGCATCACGCATGGTGTTGAACACTGGCAAACCTAGATGCAACTGACCACCCTTACCTGGCGTAACGCCGCCTACCATTTTGGTGCCGTAGGCCAAAGCTTGCTCGGAGTGAAACGTACCTTGTTTGCCAGTAAAACCCTGACACAATACTTTGGTGTTTTTGTTGACTAAAATACTCATGCTGCCACCGCCTTCACTGCTTGTTGTGCGGCATCAGTTAAACCTTCTGCTGAAATAATATTCAAGCCACTCTCACGCAGCATCTTTTTACCTAAATCCACATTAGTACCTTCTAAACGGACGATGACCGGAATTTGCATACCGACTTCTTTCACGGCGGTGATAATACCTTCCGCAATAATGTCGCAACGCATAATTCCGCCAAAAATATTCACTAAAATCGCTTTTACATTGTGATCTGCCAAGATAATTTTGAACGCTTTAGCGACAGTTTCTGCCGTTGCACCGCCGCCCACATCCAAGAAGTTGGCTGGCATGCCGCCATGCAGTTTAATTAAATCCATAGTCGCCATCGCCAACCCTGCGCCGTTCACCATACAGCCAATATTACCGTTAAGCGCAATATAATTAAGCCCGGCGTGGTGTGCAGTTGCTTCTTTACTGTCTTCCTGGCTCCAGTCACGCTGCTCAGCCAGCGCTTTTTGGCGATATAAAGCGTTATCGTCCACGCTCATTTTGCAATCCAGCGCAAAAATTTTACCGTCAGTAGTCACCACCAACGGGTTAATTTCCAGCAAGGCTAAATCGTTGTCTTTAAATAAGCGATACAGCCCTTTAAGCATTTTGGTAAATGCCCCGATTTGATCACCGCTTAACGCTAATTTAAAAGCTAAATTACGTGCCTGAAAATCCACTAAGCCATTGAGTGGGTCGCACACTTCCTGCAAGATTTTTTCCGGGCTGCTATGCGCAATCTCTTCAATATCCATGCCGCCAGCCACTGAAGCCACTACAACCACGCGCTCTAAGGTTCTATCTACCAACATCGATAAATACAACTCACGCGCAATAGGTAAAGTTTCTTCAATTAACACCTGATTCACCGGCTGCCCATCTGGCGCATTTTGATAAGTCACCAAAGTTTTGCCTAATAGTTCTGTTGCAACATTTTGTGCTTCGATGACAGATTTCACCACCTTCACGCCGCCGGCTTTGCCGCGACCACCCGCATGCACTTGCGCTTTGACTACCCAAGCATTACCGGCAATTTCTGTTGCAGCAGCAACCACTTCGTTGGCGGCTGAAACTACTTGGCTACGTGGGACGGGAATGCCATATTTTTGTAATAAGGTTTTGGCTTGATATTCGTGCAGATTCATAAAAATAGCTTTGATTAATATTTATTCACATTTTCTCGCAATTCAGGCAATTGCGCCAGTAAAGTAATGTTTAAGCGCAAGGTATAATAAGACTTTCATTAAAAAATACTCAAATCATGCGTTTAGTTGTTCAAGGCTCTGCCATCACGTTTGCACATTTAGCTCATATCCATCAACTTTGCGCCACCAGCGTACAGTTTGTGCAAATTGCACAACATGGCTACTACTTATCTAACCAAGCAACAGTGAATTCTGATGTACAAAAATTCTGTGCTGAACAAAACATTGATTGCGCCTACGTGCAAGATAAACAATTACTTAAAAGCTTTGGTTTGTGCGTAATGGACATGGACTCGACGCTGATTAGCATAGAGTGCATCGATGAAATTGCCGATATGGTAGGCATTAAACCGCAGGTTGCCGCCATCACCGAGCGCGCTATGCTTGGTGAACTGGATTTTGCGCAAAGTCTGCGTGAGCGCGTGGCTTTATTAAAAGGTTTGTCTGAACAAGACTTGATGCGCGTGCTAAATGAGCGATTGAAGCTTAATCCGGGGGCAAAAGAATGGATTGCCACTTGCAAGCAGCACAATATTAAAACTTTGCTGGTTTCGGGTGGTTTTACCTTCTTTGCCGAGCGCGTCAAAGAAATGCTGGGCTTGGATTACGCAGTGTCTAACACTCTAGAAATCATTGATGGCACACTCACCGGCAAGGTGTTGGGTGACATTGTGGATGCGCAGAGAAAAGCCGACGAACTTACGCAATTGCGTGACCAGCTGGGGTTAACCACTATGCAAACGATTGCGATTGGCGATGGTGCAAATGACCTGAAAATGATGGTGGCAGCTGGTGTGGGTGTGGCTTATCACGCAAAACCAGTGGTGCAGGCACAAGCAACTTTTGCACTCAATCACGTGGGCTTGGATGGCGTGATTAATTTATTCAATACTTAGTGAGAACTTTGCGCGAAACCAAAAATGTTTCAATTTTTAACGAAAATATCAAAAATCTGTCATTCCGGCGTAGGCCGGAATCCAGGCAAGGTGGTACTTAGAGTAAGTAATTTTAGTGAAATCAATATTAGAATTTCAACGTAATATATTGTTTTTAAAAACCAAAATTGACTACCACTTGAGCTAATTTATCTCACTGTGAAGCCTGTCTGGATTCCGGCCTTCGCCGGAATGACAAATGATAGGTTTTTGGGTTAAACATGCTGGGTTAAACATGCTTAGTGCAAAGGTCTCACTTAATATGTCTTTTTTAAGACACTTTCAAATTTAAGACACTTTCAAATTTAAGATACTTTCAAAGCAAAGCCAGTTCTTCTTCAGTAAAACCGGCTTTGCGTCTCGCCTCCATATTCAAGGGCTTACGCATGGCGGGCGCGCTGTATTGTTTGGCTAAACTTTCATAAGTAGCAATCGGCGCCAATCCACGTTGTGTGCATAGCCAATTAAACCAGTGGTTACCAATTGCCACATGACCGATTTCATCGCGCAAGATAATTTCTAAAATATCCGCCGCATCACTATCACCGATTTGCAAAAATTTATTGCGTAATGGTGGGCTGGCATCCAGTCCACGTGCCTCCATGGTTCGCGGTACTAAAGCAATGCGCGCCAGCACATCATCTTGTGTTCTTTCTGCCATTTCCCATAAGCTATTGTGCGCACTGAAAGCGCCATATTGATAACCCATATTTCTCAAATAGCCATCCAGCAGATTAAAGTGATATGCCTCTTCTGCCGCAACTTTCAGCCAGTCTGCATAATATTGTGTTGGCATGTCGGCAAAGCGCCACACTGCGTCTAAGGCGAGGTTAATCGCATTGAACTCTATATGTGCCAGCGCATGCACCAGCGCAGCGCGACCTTCCGGGGTGCGCATGGAACGCTTTCCTACGTCTTTGGGCGACACCAACATCGGCGCATCAGGGCGGCCGGGAATATTTACTGGGGCTTCTAACTGCACTGAGGTATTGAGAGCAAGTTGGCCTTTTTGACTAGCCACATACAAACTCGTGAGACCTGCAGATTTACGCCAAGGGTCTGTATTCGCCAGCCAATTACGCGCAGACTCGCGTAACTCTGCGGCTTCTAGACTGCATTGATTGCGGAGCTGAGGCTGAGATTGCACGGTTTACTATCTATTGCAAAGAGATAAAATCCAGCTCGCCTGCTTTCATATCTGGCACCAGCAAGTATTTTTCATCTTTGGTAATAGCAATATCAGCAGATGCTTTGTAGCCATCTTTTAGCAGCGTCACGTCACCTTTGGTATTCACGCTGAATACTTTGCCGTTTTTCCAATCGCTCACGTACATATTGCCATTGGAGTGATGCACGATACCATCACCGCCACCAAACCCCTCAGCGATGTCGCTCAGTTGCCCGGTTTGCGTGTTCAGGCTATATAAGATGCCGCTAGTAAAATCCACTTCCAGTAAAAAGTTACCGGTGTCGTCTGCCAACAAACCGTTGGGGGCTTTGATACGCGCGTCTTGCTGGTCATTGATTAACAGTTTCACTGTTGCGTCTGGGCTAATCTTATAAATCGCAGCACCACCACCCTTGCCCATAATGTCGCCACTGTCACTGACATACAAATTGCCCTGAGTATCAGCTTCAATATCATTTAAAAAAATTGGCGTTTGGGGAAACTTGTCAGCTGCCACAAACAGGCTAGATTTGCCATCCGAGCCAATTTTCAACACTTTAGTATTGTCAGTCACATATAAATTTTCACCAATAATTGCTAACCCTTTTGGGTCGTCCAAACCGCTTGCGAACACAGATATTTTGCCGTCAAGACCAATCACGCTAATCTGGCCATCGCCATTTTTACCAAATTCACCGATTTCAGACACAAAGATACGTCCATCTTTGGCCTGCACAACTGACTCTGGGGTTTTTAAGCCTGTGATTTTTTGCGGATTATTGAGCGCAGTTTGCGCTGTGCTTTGGCATGCTGCTAAAAACAACAAACTTAACGCTGGATATGCAATTTTACTGATGCTTTTAATCATGTATTTTCCTAGAAAGACATTGCTCTAATTTTTGAAGTGGGGATTAGGCTCACCATGCTGCATGGCGTGCTTTCTGCATTTGCACTTGTGGCGCTATCTACTACACGCTGCAGTTCGACATCAGCCTGCATTTTAATGATTGCATCGTCGATTGTCAATGCATAAGACTGGTCAATCCAGCGTTGTGGCTTAACATCAATAAAGCCGCGCACAGTCGATTCACCCTTGTAAGTGCCGACATGTTTACCTAAGCCGGTATATACATGTATCGTGGCATCGCCGTAAAAGTTCTGCATTTTAGGGTTATAGAACATTTTAGGTTTTACCCAAACCAGCATTTTTCCGGATTGCGTTGCATCACAAATCGAAGTTTTTCCATACGCCTGACTGATTTTTTCTAAAGCCATCGGCTCCACCACTGGGCCTTGATGATACCAATATTCACGATAGCGGCTTGAAACTCTAATTGGGTTTGAGTACTCAACTGGCTCTATATACATGAGCACGTCACTACTATTAGGTTCAGGTGTCGCGGCATGGCTTAAAGTCGCACTAAATTGCAAACCCAATATCAATCCTGACACAGCTAATAATTTACGCATTGGTATTTTCACTTTTTCATCCTATCGTGTTTGATAACTCACTCGATAAATAGCGCCGCGCATATCATCCGAAACATACAGCGCCCCCTCTTTACCCACTATCACATCAACCGGCCTTGCAGTCACGCGGTAGCCGCGTAACCATCCACTTATAAAATCTTCCACTGCATAGGGCTGATTATTTTTAAATTTAACGCGCACCAACTGATAACCGGCTGGTTCTTTACGGTTCCATGAGCCATGTAGCGCAACAATTGCATCACTTTTGTAAGCATCCGGCCAATTGGTTTTATCTAAAAACGTGATGCCAATCGGCGTGGTATGTGAAGTAAAAATAATCGCTGGTGCCTGTGCATTTTCGCAAAAACCAGGCGCACCTTTAAAATTAGGATCTTCAAACATCAGCTTGGGATTATCTGGGTTGGCCCAGCAGTGCGGCCAGCCATAATGCTTGCCAGCTTCAATTTTGTTTAAATGTTCAGGCGGTAGCTCATCATTCACTTTACCACTTCTATCTGCCGAGCGGTTATCGGAGCCATTGTTGGTGGCATACATATCACCGGTTTGCGGATGCCAGGCAAAGCCTTGCGAGTTGCGTAAACCCTTTGCCCAAATTGCAGATTGCTGATGTCGCCCCAAAGTCAACAACGCGCCTGCAGGCTTGCCATCTAGGGTATAACGCAATATGGTAGCGCGGGTAGCATCGGCTTCTACACATACATTGCAACTGGAGCCAACATTGATATAAAGATAACCGTCAGGGCCTAATTTGATTGTTTTAAGCGTATGCCAGCCCATAGCCAAATTGCTGATAAACGGCTGCGGTTTAGACCAGCGGCCGCTCTCCTGATTGAATTTAACAACACCGTCTTGATTTGCCACTAGCAGGGTATCGTTGCCAATGAACACTAAGCCTTGCGGATTATTCAAGCCATCAATCACCGTAATGACTTCGTCGGCAACACCGTCGCTATTCGCATCCGGCAACATGACAACTTTGTCACCTTTGGCTGAAGTTACATGTAAGCGACCACTCGCGTCAAATGCCATAAATCTTGCACCACTAAGCAAATGCCCTTTGTTGGTATTTTCATCAGCAAAGGTAGTGAGCTTAAATCCAGCGGGCAACTGCAAACCGGTTTCGTTGGCAAATGGCGAGTGTGTGGGCGCTAATAGCAACACACATGAAAGCAATATCAGAAACAGATTAGAAGATAAGAAAATATACATTTTTAAAGTGTTAGTTTTAAGTTAATACGTCAGACCAGATATTGTTTGCCCAAGAGGTGGCGTAGCTACCTTCCAGCACACTAGGGGCTGCTGATACGCCGCCACCTTCCGCTGACACCATAATCTTTTTAGCGGCATCATAACGATATACGTTCGCGACATGCATCGCTGAGTCATTTGAAACGTAGCTATAGCAGGTATTGGCAAATACAGGATTGGCGTCGGGCAATGCACCCGCCATCAGCTGCACAATGGCATTGGCGCATATTTTGGCCTGATTAGTGGCCATATGCGCAGACTTAGGCAGCGCCGCTGAAACTGCATCGCCAATCACATGCACATTGGCCGCAAGCTTAGACTCGTAACTTAAAAAATCTACCTCGCACCAGCGCTTGTCTATATTGTTCAACTGCGCCATTTGCGCAGGCTTGCCTGCACGTTGCGGCGGAATAATATTAATTACGTCGGCTTTAACGGTATCGAACTCAGTCGTCACTGACTTAGCTGCCACATCTACCGCAGTCACCATGCTGTTAGCGCGATAATCTACAATCCCGGCATAAGTTTCGTTAAATACCTTGGTGAACAACCCTTTTTTAGACACAATTTCTGCATTGGCGTCGAGCACAATCACTTTAGATTTTGGCTTATGTTGCTTGAAATAATAGGCGACTTGGGCTGCTCGCTCATAAGGCCCTGGCGGGCATCGATAAGGCGCTGCGGGCACATTCATCACAAACACACCGCCATCAGGCATCGCCTCTAATTGCTTGCGTAAGTTCACGGTTTGCCAACCAGCTTTCCATGCATGCGGGATTTTTTGCTGCGCCTCAGCACTTTGTAGCATAGGCAAACTGTCGTAGATAAAATCAATTCCGGGCGCGATAATTAAGCGGTCATAATGCATTTCGCCGCGCTGCAGCTGGATTTTTTTAGCACTCACATCAATCGCAGTGACTTGATCTTGCACCCAATCAATGCCGTGATTGGCTTTCAGCATGTCATAGCCGAAAGTAAGTTCATCAATGGATTTACTACCACCTAATACCAGATTACTCAGCGGACAAGATACAAACTGTTGGCTAGGCTCTATGACCACCACCTCAATTGCGCCCATACTCCACATACGCAGATATTTTGCCGCGGTTGCACCGGCATAGCCTCCACCAATCACCACCACCCTGCCCATATGAGGAATTTTGGCTTTGGCATGTGCTGAAAAACTTAAGCCTGTAGTGCCGACTGCCGCAGCAAAGCCTGCTAACTTGAGAAAGTCACGACGCCTAGTGTGCATGGTCAGCTCGCAATTTTTGTGATTTCAGAGTGGCATTAGGGTTAGCTGACTGTTGAGAAAAATAATCTGCCAAAGCGATAATTTCCTCATCGCTAAGACCTTTGGCATGACGGTGCATGACGGTGGCAGTGCTTGCACCTGACTTGTAAGCCATTAATTTAGTGACGATATGATTTTTATCGACACCTGCCAGCGCTGTTGTACTTGCAGTATCACTAACTAGCGGGCCTGCTGCTGCGTTGCCTTGAGTGCCATGACAAGCGGCACATGAAGCCGCAAGGCTGCGGATATGAACCTGATGAGCAAGTGCATCTGGTTTGAGACTAGCGCTATCTGCTGCAAAAACAGCTATCGGGCTTAAAAGCCCGATAGTCATCACTGTAATCATTATGTTTTTCAAACAATATTCCTTTAAAAAATATTGCCATTGATGACGAAACCTACGCCAATCAATGCTTACATCTATTACAAGCTGTCAGTTGCCGATACAGTATTTCGCATATCGACAACTGTAATCTTTAACACATTAAAGACATTTTTCTTCCATACAGCCGTCGCTTTGTACGCCTAGTGATTTCAACACTTCAACCATTTTTGTGTTACCGATGTCACTCACTGCACGAATAATATCAACATCACCACGCATTTTTTTATTTACATCGGCACCTTTTTCGGCCAAGAATTTAACCATTTCAACGTTGCCATCAAATGCTGCGTGATGGAAAGCTGTCCAGCGCGTCATTGGATGCTGGTAATCAAGATCAGCACCTTTACTTGCAAAGTATTTAACGGCTTCGAGTTGGCCTTTAGCGGCAGCCATCAGCAAAGGTGGCCATGCAAAATAGCCCACGTTTACATCAACGCCAGCGTCCATATACTTCTTAATTACCTTCATGTTGCCTTTACCAATTGCCTCAGTAAACTCAACTGATTCATCATCGGTCAGTGTTTTTGCCGCAACTGCGTTAAAAGAAAAACTCAAAACAAGTGCTGCCAGTAAAATTCTCAAAAAATTCATGCTGCTTTTCTCCAAATTTATAAAATATATTTCTTATTAAGCGATGTAACGTCTTGCGTTTTGGAACATACGTAACCATGCGCTATCTTCTGCGTCACCACAACGTTGCCATGTGTTTTGCACATTGCGAATCACACGTTCGGGATGTGGCATCATAATACTAAAACGTCCGTCTATGCTGGTTAATCCAGTCACCCCTTGTGGCGAACCATTCGGATTAAATGGGTAATTTTCAGTCGGTACAGATGCATGATCAATAAAACGCATCGTTACCAATTTTTGCGCCAACAATTCATTGACAGCATTCGTTTGAGAAAATTCCGCAAAACCTTCACCATGTGCAACTGCAATCGGCATTTTGCTGCCAGCCATGCCGTTAAAGAACAATGAAGGCGACTCTAAAACCTCGACCATACTCAAACGCGCTTCAAACTGCTCTGACTTGTTGCGCACAAAATGTGGCCAATGTGCAGCGCCCGGAATCAGTTCGCGCAGGTTGCTCATCATCTGGCAGCCGTTACAAACGCCAAGTGCAAAACTATCCTGACGATTAAAAAACGCCGAGAACTCATCACGCGCACGTGCATTAAATAAAATAGACTTTGCCCAACCTTCGCCCGCACCCAGCACGTCACCGTAAGAGAAACCACCGCAAGCCACAAAACCTGCAAAATCTTGCAAGGATACTCGGCCAGCAATAATGTCACTCATATGTACGTCATACGCGGCAAAACCGGCACGATCAAATGCTGCCGCCATTTCCACGTGTCCATTTACACCCTGCTCACGCAAAATCGCCATTTTCGGGCGTACGCCACTGGCAATATAAGGCGCTGCTACATTTTCACTTGGCGCGAAACTAGGCTCCGCAAACAAACCGCGGTCTGCTTCGTTCAATAAACGGTCGTATTCTTGCTGCGCACTCACTGGGTTATCACGCAGTTTTTGCATTTGGTATGTGGTTTCAGACCAAACCCTATGCAAATTGACCCGTGTGTCGCTAAACACCACTTTGCCGTGCTGTTGAATTTGAATCAAGTTAGCATCAGTCACATCGCCAACCACATGCGCCAAACCATTAAACTGCGCTGCGATCACTTGCGCATCTGCTGCCGCCACTTGAATCACTGCGCCTAATTCTTCGTTATAAAGCGCACTCACCAAGTCTCCCGACAATGCAGACACATCAGCATTAATGCCGCAGTGACCAGCAAACGCCATTTCTACCAGCGTGGTAAACAAACCACCGTCTGAACGGTCATGGTAAGCCAAAATTTTGCCGGCTTTATTCAGCTGCTGAATAGTATTAAAGAAGTGCTTCAATTGTTGCGCATCATCCACGTCAGGGGCAGTGTCGCCTACTTCGCCATACACCTGCGCCAAACTAGAACCGCCCATGCGGTTTTTACCAGCGCCTAAATCAATCAAAATCAACTTAGAAGCTACGCCCGTTTGCAATTGCGGCGTCAGTGTTTTACGTGCGTCCGGCGTGGCAGCAAATGCTGTGACCACTAATGAAATCGGTGAGGTGACGGCTTTATTTTCACCATCATCATTCCACACCGTTTTCATAGACATCGAGTCTTTACCCACTGGAATACTCACGCCTAGCTGTGGACACAACTCCATCCCTACCGCTTTTACGGTTTCAAACAATGCCGCATCTTCACCCGCATGACCCGCAGGTGCCATCCAGTTAGCCGAGAGTTTGAGCTCACCAATATCATCAATTAAACTGGCAGCGATATTGGTAATCGATTCACCAATTGCCATGCGGCCAGAAGCTGGCGCATTGATTAAAGCTAATGGTGCTTTTTCGCCAATTGCGAACGCTTCGCCACGATAAGTTTCATAGCCAGCCAGCGTTACGCCCACATCAGCCACTGGCACCTGCCATGGCCCCACCATTTGCTCACGCGCTACCATGCCGGTGACTGAACGGTCGCCAATGGTAATCAGGAAAGTTTTATCGGCCACACCCGGCAAACGCAATACACGCGCCGCAGCGTCTTTTAAATCAATATTGCTGGTATCAAACGCTTTTAGTTGCTTAGCTGTGCTTTTCACGTCACGCGTCATTTTTGGCGGCTTGCCTAGCAATACCGATAAATCCATATCCACTGGTTTGTTATCAAAGTGGCTATCTGCCACAGTGAGATGTCGCTGTTCAGTGGCGTAACCCACTACCGCAAACGGGCAGCGCTCGCGCTCGCAGATTTCCTTGAAGCGCGGCAGGTCTTCCTTGGCAATCGCCATCACATAGCGCTCTTGCGCCTCGTTGCTCCATAACTCGCGCGGTGACATCCCCGGCTCTTCGTTATGCACGTCACGCAGTTGGAAAATTGCGCCCACGCTAGCGTCATTGACCAGTTCAGGAAATGCATTAGAAATACCACCCGCACCTACGTCATGAATGCTTAAAATCGGGTTATCTGCACCTAATTGCCAGCAGCGGTCGATCACCTCTTGCGCACGGCGCTCTAATTCAGGATTACCGCGCTGCACTGAATCAAAGTCCAGATTTTCAACGTTGCTGCCGGTATCCATACTCGAAGCCGCACCACCGCCTAAACCAATCAGCATGGCTGGGCCACCCAATTGAATCAACGCCGCACCGGGAGGAATCGGGTTCTTTTTAGAATGCTGCGCAGAGATGTTGCCTATGCCGCCAGCCAACATAATCGGCTTGTGGTAACCACGCACCTCAGCCTGCCCATTAGCACCCGGAGCTTGCAATTCCAGCGTCCGGAAATAGCCGGTAATGTTTGGTCGGCCAAACTCGTTGTTGTAAGCTGCGCCGCCCAATGGGCCATCAATCATAATCTGCAATGGCGAAGCAATGCGGCCAGGTTTACCGTAAGCGGCTGATTCCCAAGGCTGGGTAAAATCAGGAATATTCAAATTCGACACTGAAAAACCAGTCAAACCCGCTTTAGGTTTAGAGCCGCTGCCGGTGGCACCTTCATCACGAATCTCACCACCCGCGCCAGTAGCCGCACCCGCAAACGGAGAGATTGCGGTTGGGTGGTTATGAGTTTCTACCTTCATCAGGTAGTGCATATCTTCTTCAACAAAACGGTAAGCACCATCCTGCGCCGGGTAAAAACGTTTTGTGGATTCACCGTCTGCTTGACCCGCCACAATTGACGAGTTGTCAGAGTACGCCACCACAGTTTTACCGGGGTTGAGTTTATGGGTGTTGCGGATCATGCCAAACAACGACATCTCCTGCTGCACGCCATCAATTATCCAATCCGCATTAAAAATCTTATGACGACAATGTTCAGAGTTGGCTTGCGCAAACATCATCAACTCAACATCGGTCGGGTTGCGCTGCATTCTAGTGAAGTTATCAAATAAATAGTCTACTTCGTCTGCTGAGAGCGCCAAACCCATATCGCTATTAGCTTGATTTAAAGCGGCTTTGCCGCCTTGCAGAATATCCACAGTGCTCAGCGGTTTTGGTGCATCGGTATGATAAAGTTTTTGTGCATCTTCAAAAGTTGAAAACACCGATTCAGTCATGCGGTCGTGAATTAACGGCAGCAACTGTTGACGTTCTGTGGCACTTAGCGCCTGACCGTTTTTAGTTTTAACGTAATAAGCAATACCGCGCTCTACACGCTGAATTTCAGGCAAGCCGCAATGTTTGACAATATCGGTAGCACGAGACGCCCATGGAGAAATAGTACCCACGCGCGGCAACACCACAATCAGCTCACCCTGCGCGTCTTCTGCCTGCATGCTTGGGCCATAAGTCAAAATCTGATTGAGAGTGTTTTTCTGCTCGGCTGACAGCGTGCCATCTACCCAAGCAAAATGCCAAAACTCGGCATACAAATGCCCAATATTCGGGCAAATTTGATCTAACTTGCTTTGGATTTTTTCAATACGAAATGGAGATAAAGCAGCACTGCCGCGCAGGCTAATCATTTGGGGAGTGGATTTGGATTGGCTCATTAAAACTCGGCTAAATATCAATGATTTAAATAAAGCGAAATTTTAACAGATTAGCGGCAATTAAGCCGCTTTAATGCCTCAAAAAGAGCGGCTAACCGTAAATTCAAACACCAATACGATTTAGTATAAACAGTACTAGATGCTGCCAAAAATGATTGATTTTCTAAAAGTTAATTAGCCAGTGCACCAAACACTTTTTTCAGTAGCTTGCTGCTTTGGCCGACTGGGTCTTGGCGGATGGCGGCTTCTTCTTTTGCCATCATCAAATACACGCCATCTAAGGCTTTTTGGGTGACATATTGCTCTAAGTTCACTTGTTCTTTTTTCACCAAGCCATATTTGCTGCCAGCTTCAGCAAATTTATTGTATTGCTGGGCAAGCTGAACATCTGCGGTGGCTTTTTTCACTATCGGCAAAAATTTTTCTGCCATTGGGGTTGAGGTGGTTTTTTTGAAATATTGCGTAGCGGCATCGTCACCACCGGTGAGTATCGCTTTGGCGTCTTGCACTGACATTTTTTTGACCGAGTCAATTAACAATGCTTTCGCTTCCGGCACTGCGGCCTCAGCGGCACGGTTCATTTTTAGCACCAATTCATCAGCTTGCTTATCCATGCCAAACATACGCATAGTTTTTTCTGCTTTTTTTAAAGCATCTGGCAGTGGGATTTTAACTTCGGGATTACCTAAAAAACCATCGGTTTTGCTAAGTTGAGCCACTGCTTTTTCTGCGCCTTGGGTTAAGGCCGCTTTTAAGCCGCCACTGGCTTCAGTATTGCTGATATCAGTTATGTCTAGCGCATAAGCATTAAAGCTTAACAATGCGCCGCTTAAAAATATAGATAAAAAACGTTGCATCTTAATCTCCAGTCGTTTGCTGTTAATCACAGCATAGCGTCTAA
Organism: Methylotenera sp. 24-45-7; assembly: GCA_002281815.1. GTDB lineage: Bacteria > Pseudomonadota > Gammaproteobacteria > Burkholderiales > Methylophilaceae > Methylotenera. The sequence goes on along the minus strand of NCHI01000006.1, from coordinate 8,122 downwards.
CACTGATTATCGCGAGCGAAAAATAGCGTTAGACACCCTGTTAAAACACTAAGACTGACTTGGTGTCACATGCCAAATGTTTTTAGCATAGTCAGCAATCGCGCGGTCACTAGAGAACTTAGCCATATTCGCCACATTCAAAATCGCCATGCGTACCCACTCATCTTGATTTTGGTAGAGTGCACTGACTTTGTCTTGCGTTTCAATGTAGCTCGCATAATCGGCCAACAATAAATACTGGTCGTGATGCAATAAGCTATCTACTAAGTTACGGTAGCGCGTTGGCTCTTCAACCGAGAAGTAACCATCCGCAATCATATCCAGCACTTGTTTCAATGCTGGGTTGCTGTGGTAATAATCACTTGGGCGGTAGCCATTGGCTTTCACTTCCGCCACTTCTGGTGTGGTTAAACCAAAAATAAAGATGTTTTCCGCACCGACTTCTTCCATGATTTCAACGTTGGCACCGTCTAGCGTACCAATCGTCAGCGCGCCATTGAGCGCCATTTTCATGTTACCAGTGCCGCTGGCTTCAGTGCCTGCGGTTGAAATTTGCTCTGACAAATCACTACCCGGGAACAGAATTTCTGCCGCTGACACTTCGTAGTTAGGGTAAAACACCACTTTCAGTTGGTCGCCCACCATCACGTCTTCGTTCACAATCGCAGCCACATCATTAATCAAACGAATAATTTGTTTGGCCATGGCGTAGCCAGGTGCCGCTTTACCGCCAAAAATAATGGTGCGCGGTGTAATGCCTTGCTCACCACTACGGATGCGGTTATATAAAGTAATCACGTGCAACACATTGAGTAGCTGACGTTTGTATTCATGAATACGTTTAATTTGCACATCAAACAGGCTGTTTGGATTTAACTTCACGCCAGTGACTTTTTCAACTTTAGCGGCTAGGCGCTGTTTATTCGCCAGCTTAACTTGCGCAAAGGCTTTTCTGAAATCAGCATCATCGGCCAGTGGCGCGATTTTTTTGATATGGCTCAGATCTTTTTTGAAATCTGCGCCAATCACAGTTTCAATCAGCTTAGTTAAACCCGGGTTAGCTTGATTTAACCAGCGGCGCGGCGTCACCCCGTTGGTGACGTTAGTCATTTTACCCGGGTAAATTTTCGCAAAGTCAGCAAACAAGGTGTCTCTTAACAACTGGCTATGCAGTGCCGCCACACCATTCACAGTATGACTGCCCACCACTGCCAAGTGTGCCATGCGCACACGACGACCATGACTTTCGTCAATAATTGAAACGCGTTTCAGCAGTTCAACATCGCCTGGGAAATGGTGATTCACCATATGCAAGAACTCATGGTTAATCTGATAAATGATTTCTAAATGGCGCGGCAACAAACGGCCGAACAAATCAACAGACCAAGTTTCCAATGCCTCTGGCATCAGGGTGTGGTTAGTGTAGGCAAAGATTTTACCCACCAACTCCCAAGCAAACGCCCAAGGTAAGTGATGCTCATCGACCAGTTGATACATCATTTCTGCCACGCCAATTGAAGGGTGAGTATCGTTTAACTGAATGGCAATTTTTTCTGGCAACAACTTCCAATCATCCTGCTTTTTGATGTCATGCGTGGTCAAAAAGCGACGCAAAATATCTTGGATAGAAGCAGAAACAAAGAAATACTGTTGTTTCAGGCGCAGCTCTTTGCCCAACTCACATACATCATTTGGATAAAGAATTTTGGAAATACTCTCTGTGGCGTTGCGTTCTTGCACAGATTTCTCGTAGTTGCCATCGTTAAAGTGGCGTAAATCAAATTCACGTGCAGCTTTAGCTGACCACAAACGCAGGTTATTCACTGTTTCAGTGCCGTAGCCTGGCACTGGCACATCATACGCCATCGCTACCACATGCTCGGCATCTACCCAGCGTTGCGCTTGGCTGCCGTCTTCCGGATATTTCACCACATGCCCATAAAATTTAATGGTGTAAGTCGCTTCTGGGCGTTGGAACTCCCAAATATTGCCATAACGCAGCCAGTTATCTGGGTTCTCTACCTGCTGGCCGTTTTCAATAGTTTGTCTAAACATGCCGTATTCATAGCGAATACCGTAACCTGCTGCCGGAATATCCATGGTTGCCATAGAATCCAAGAAACACGCAGCTAAGCGACCTAAGCCACCGTTACCTAAGGCAGCATCGTTTTCTATCTCAACCGTGTTTTCTAAATCGCGGCCTAATGCGGATAAACCTTGTTTCAACTCGTCGTTAATGCCCAAGTTTAGTGCGCTGTTGCTCAGCATACGCCCGATTAAAAACTCTAATGAGAGATAGTAAACGCGCTTTGGATCATCACGGTAATATGACTCTGCTGTTTTAACCCAGCGCTCCACCACATGGTCGCGCACAGTGTAACTCGCAGCCTCGTACCAGTCTCTAGGGGTTGCAGCATTGCTAGTCTTGAACGTAGAAAACACCAAGTGTTGTTGCAATGCCTGCTTGATTGGTGCCAGTTTTAGCTCTGAATTGACTTTGGTTTTTGCAACTCGGGAGGTTTTTTTAGGTTTGGTTTCAGCTGGCGTTTTCATTTAGAGAGGTCTTTTAGTGGAATATATTCAACATTTTAGCAAAATTTAAGCCAGCTTTAATGTTAGCTGACAAATGTTACACAAATAAGCTAATTATTCATGTATTAATAAGCTGAATTATTTTGTTAATAGTGATTGTTGTGCAAGAAAAGTGTGGATTGCTTGTGCGGAGACTTTGTTACCTTCCGCAGACAAATGTCCGCCTATATTGGCTGGGCGCCACAGCGGTGGAGAATCGGGATTGTTTTTTAGATACTCGCGATAGTATGGCTCCAAATCCAACACTGGCATGCCTAGACGTTTTGCTTCTGACACACTGAAGTCTGAAATTTCTTTATATTTAGAAACTTCATTTTCTAAAATATCGTCGATAGGAAACACCACCCACACCGGCGTTGCGCCATTGGCACGTACGCGCGTTGAAAACTTTTCCATAATGCCAGTTAACGTGCGGCGTGCCAGCGAGTTTGGGCCACGGTCGCGTTTTAATCTATCTGTTAAAACTTGCTTAATCGAGGCCAATAAATACGAATAATGCCAGCAGCCTATGGTTTTTTCGCCGCTACGATATTGCGCAATCAATTGCTCAGGTGCAAGTACCGGCACATTGGTCAAAGTTAAGCTGCCGTCGGCATTCGGCACATACATCGGCTTGGCGTAATCTCTAAAGCTGTAAGTGTTGCGGTTATAGTCCAGCACATAAAAACCTAATAGCACAATATTCGGTTTGAATTGCTCGCCCACACGTTCGTACATCAAATAATGCTGATCGGTGCCGGTAGCTGAAACTGCCAAGTTCATCACATCCCAATCTGGCATCACTTTGGCAAGTTGGTAGGCGTAAGTGTCTTCGTTGCTGACGCCAAAACCAAATGAGTAACTATCGCCTACTATCATCAGTCTAGGCTTGCCCGGTGTCGGTGCCGTGGAGAAGTTCTCGTCGTTACGCATGCCTATTGCGTTGGTGCGTATACTGCCTTGATATTGCGGTGTGGTATTAATATTGGCGGCATTTTTCCAGCCCATATCAATATCGTATTCAAAACGTGTATCAAAATTAACTTTGCCATCCTGCAAGCGCGACTGTACCCACTTCCATTCACGGGCGACTGACAAATCACCATGCGGCGGTACTTTATTTGCGGCGGCATAATAAATGCGTACGCCCGCCTCAATCACAAGCAGTAAAGTCAGGAACACGACGACATTAATCAACACGACTTTTAGAAGTTGTTTCGCTTGTAAAAATTGTTTAGCCTGACGCATCACTTACCTCGTAAATTCAAACGCTTAAACAAATTAATCCAGCTCAAACGCAGTTTCGTAGTTGAGCTTGAGCGCAGGGTCTTGATGTTCTTTTTTCAAATAACAATTACCAACTGCCAAGGCTTCAATTTCTGTGCCCATAAAACAGCGGAATGCATCTTCGGGAGTACACACAATGGGCTCGCCGCGCACATTAAAACTGGTGTTCACAATCACCGGGCAGCCAGTCTGCTGCTGAAAAGCGCTCAGTAGCGAGTGATAACGCGGGTTGGTGACTTCATGCACGGTTTGCACACGTGCCGAATAATCCACATGCGTTGCCGCCGGAATATCAGAACGTGGGATATTGAGTTTTTCAATACCAAACAAAGCCTGCTCGGCTTCAGTCATAGCACGGCGGCGCTTTTGCACCACGTTCGCCACCAACAGCATGTAAGGGCTGTCAGAGTCTAATTCAAACCAGTCAGTCACATGTTCACGCAACACCGATGGCGCAAACGGACGGAACGATTCACGGTATTTCACTTTTAAATTCAACACCGACTGCATGCTAGGCGAACGCGCATCACCTAACACAGAACGCCCACCCAAGGCACGCGGACCAAACTCCATACGTCCTTGAAACCAGCCCAGCGCTTTGCCTTCGGCCAATGCATTGGCGCTAGTAGTAAACAATTCTGCATCTGTGAGCACGGTAAACTTTGCGCCGGCTGCCGTTAATCGGTGCTCTATATCCGCCTGTTCAAAAGCTGGGCCCAAATAAGAGCCGCGCATTTTGTCTTGGCCGTCAGCAGTTCTAGGCTTGGACAAATGAATATGATGAATCGCTAAAGCAGCGCCTAATGCGCCACCCGCATCGCCTGCGGCAGGCTGTATCCAAATATTATCAAATTGACCATCGCGTAATACTTTGCCGTTTGCCACACAATTTAATGCCACGCCACCAGCCAAACATAGGTTTTTAATGCCGGTTTCATGGCGTATAGCGCGGGTTAAGCGCAATACAATTTCTTCAGTGGCGGCTTGTACCGAAGCAGCTAAATCCATGTGATGCTGTGTCAGCGGCTCATCAGCTTTTCTGGGTGGACCACCGAACAGATCATGAAATTTTTGGCTGGTCATAGTCAGACCAGTGCAATAATTAAAATACGATTGATCGAGACGGAATGAACCGTCTTCCTTCACATCAATCAGGTGATCCAATATTTTTTGCACATATTTAGGCTCACCATAAGGCGCCAGACCCATGACTTTATACTCGCCAGAATTCACCTTAAAACCGGTGTAATAAGTCATGGCTGAATACAACAAACCCAATGAATGTGGAAAGTGAATTTCTTTCACGACTTCTAGTTGATTGCCGCGACCAATTGCCAGCGAGGTAGTTGCCCACTCGCCTACGCCATCCATGGTCAGTACTGCCGCTTCTGCAAATGGCGATGGAAAAAACGCGCTGGCAGCATGGCTTAGATGATGTTCAGAAAAGCGTAACCGACTGTCCCAGTCGTAATCAGGGGCATTGGCTTTCAGCTCTTTAATCAGTAAATCTTTGAGGAATAATTTTTCGCGTAGCCAAACCGGGATTGCTTTTCGGAATGATTCAAAACCACGCGGCGCAAACGCCACATACGTTTCGAGCAGGCGCTCAAATTTCAAGAAAGGCTTGTCATAAAACGCGACATAATCCACCTCTGCCAGGGTAATACCCGCTTCTTTTAGGCAATACTCGAGTGCATGCTTGGGGAAGCCGGCATCGTGCTTTTTGCGGGTAAAGCGTTCCTCTTGTGCGGCGGCGACAATTTCGCCATCACGCAGCAATGCCGCTGCGCTGTCGTGGTAATAAGCAGAAATCCCGAGTACGTACATGGCTTAAAACAAGGTATAAATAAACGGTGCAACTGCGCTACCCTGCGCCAGCACAATCAGCGCCCCAAGGGCAACCATCATAATCATAATAGGCAGCAGCCAGTATTTTTTGCGGCTGCGCACAAACGCCCAGAGTTCTTTGATAAGTGACATGGATAAAGTCCTAAACTAATTTCTCTAAAATTGGTTTTTAAGGGATTCTGCGTCAGGGCCAGGGGGTGAGCGCTCAATCCAATAAGATTTAGCGTTGCGATCCAAGCGCAAACGCAACGGGTCTTTGCCGAACAATCGCATCAGCAAACCAGTAGGCGTGACCACTAAGAAAAACAAAACGCCCAACGCAACTGGGCTTACGATGCGGTGCAATAAAGCACCGAATTTGGTCCATAACTTGTTGAGTGGCGCAAGGCTACTGGGTCGTAATAACGCCAACAACAGAAACAGGGTCGATACGATAAACGCCCAAATACGCACTGGATGCGCGCTGAATAGTGGTAACAAGCCGACGATTGCAAAAAATATTGTGAATACAATGCCGAAAGAGCGATCTGTTGCGTTAGCTACTTGGGCTAGGTGTCGAGGTTGGTGTTCGTTCATAGGGGCATTATAACTGCCCGACTTATATTGATAAAGCTGCAATCACTTAAAATTAATAAGGATTTACTTTCTAGCTTACAGACACAAAAAAACCGCCGAACTTTCGCTCGGCGGTTGTATGAAAACACGCTGAATTAACTGATTAAGCTATTCATACGTTTGACAAAACTGGCAGGGTCTTCCAGTGTGCCACCTTCAGCCATTAACGCTTGGTCAAATAACACGTGCGCCAAGTCAGCAAAAATCTCATCAGCGCTTTCTGTTTCAAGACGCTTGATTAACTTATGCGAGGGATTAATCTCTAAAATAGGCTTAGATTCAGGGGCTTTTTGACCCACTGATTTGAGAATACGCGCCAAATTGCCTGATAGATCATGCTCATCACTCACCAAACACGCTGGTGAATCGGTTAAGCGATGCGTCACACGCACATCTTTCACCTGCTCGCCTAATGCGCCCTTGATTTTCTCAACCAAAGTTTTAGCTTCTTCTTCAATTTTCTTCTGAATTTCTTTTTCCACGTCAGATTCAAGCTTGCCTAAATCCAAATCGCCCTTGGCAATCGATTGCAGTTTTTTACCTTCAAATTCAGTCAAGCTACCCAATAGCCACTCATCTACTCGATCACTCATCAGCAATACTTCAATGCCTTTTTTACGGAATATTTCCAGATGTGGGCTGTGTTTTGCGGCAGCAAAACTATCAGCAGTGATGTAATAAATAACGTCTTGCTCAGGCTGCATACGTGAGATGTAGTCTTTCAATGACACATCTTGCTGTTCGGTATCTGCTTTAGTTGAAGCAAAGCGCAACAGTCCAGCAATTTTGTCTTTATTGGCAAAGTCTTCGCCTGGGCCTTCTTTCAACACGCGGCCAAACTCTTGATAGAACTTGGCGTAATCTTCTGGCTTGTTCTCGGCCATATCTTCCAGCACTGCTAGCACTTTTTTCACTGAGCCGGCTTTAATCGCATCTACATCGCGGCTAGATTGCAAAATCTCGCGTGACACATTCAGCGGCAAGTCTGAAGAATCAATCACCCCGCGCACAAAACGCAGGTATTGCGGCATCAGTTTTTCTGCATCTTCCATGATGAATACACGTTTCACATAAAGCTTGATACCGTGACGGCGCTCGCGGTCATATAAATCGAATGGCGCTTTGCTTGGGATATACAGCAGCGAGATATATTCCTGCTTGCCTTCTACGCGGCTATGCGTATATGCCAGCGGGTTTTCAAAATCATGCGAAACATGCTTATAGAACTCTTGATATTCTTCTTCAGAAATATCATTTTTGTTGCGTGTCCACAAAGCGGAGGCTTTGTTGACGGTTTCGTCTTCTTCGGTAATAACCTCACTGCCATCTTTAAATTCTGATTTTTTCATCACAATCGGCAAGGTGATGTGATCTGAATATTTGCGGATAATCGATTTGAGTTTCCAGTCATTCAAGAAATCATCTTCACCATCACGCAAGTGCAACACAATCTCAGTACCACGGTCAGTTTTCTCTACGTCTTCCAGCGTGAAGTCACCCTCACCCGCAGATTCCCAACGCACAGCCTCAGTGGCACCAGCGCGGCGTGTGGTCAACGTCACTTTATCAGCAATAATAAATGCGGAATAAAAGCCAACCCCAAACTGACCTATCAAGTTAGCGTCTTTGGCTTGGTCACCAGTAAGCGCATTGAAAAACTCTTTGGTGCCAGATTTGGCAATAGTGCCGATATTTGATATCACTTCATTACTGCTCATGCCGATACCGTTATCGCTAATGCTTAAGGTACGCGCTTCTTTATCAAACGCGATGCGGTTTTTTAATTCATTGTTATTTTCAT
>NCHI01000138.1 GCA_002281815.1 Methylotenera sp. 24-45-7 | reverse complement strand
ATTTCATAGCGCGTCACCGCAGGTTTGCCCATGCGGTTAATCGCCATTTTGGTACGCGAACGCGGGTCACGACCAATTGGCTGATCTACTGTTCCATTACGCCATAACTGACCCCAGACAATCGCGCGATATTCGCGCTTCACAGTACGCGCCTGTAATTGTCGTACCAAATGCGTTTGCGCGTTTAAAGTTTTAGCCACTACCAGCAAGCCGCTAGTGTCTTTATCTAGCCGGTGCACAATGCCAGCGCGCGGCACATCATGCAGCTGTGGCGCATGAAACAACAAAGCATTCAGCAAAGTGCCATCCCAGTTTCCTGCCGCAGGATGCACCACCATGCCGGCAGGTTTATTAATCACTAGAATGTGGTCATCCTCAAACACAATATTCAGTGGAATATCCTGTGCTTTAAATGCATATTGTTCAGGTTTCGCCTGCACTTCAACCACTACACGCTCGCCACCCCAAACTTTGGTTTTTGAGGTGCTGGGTTGATTATCTACCGTCACCAGACCTTCTTTAATCCAAGCTTGTAAACGTGAGCGTGAATGCTCAGGCAACATTTTTTGTAACGCAACATCTAGACGCTGACCGCCTAAATCGTGAGGAATAGTCAAGCTAATGGAATTGCTAAGAGATTGTGGAGTAGCGTCTGTCATCGGTTATAATTGCTTAAATTCTAAAAGGTGTTTTGGCATGAAGTATATCTTAATTTTGACGTTTACCTTGTTACTCAATGCTTGTGCTATTTTTGGTAGCCCAACCGAGATAGACGATACCAAAGGCTTACCTGCTGATCGCATCTATCAAAAAGGTGCTGAAAAAATGATCGATAAAGATTACGAAAAAGCCATAGGCTATTTCCGTAAACTAGAATCTCGTTACCCGCACGGTGTTTACGCTACACAGGCACAGTTAGAAATTGCCTATGCCCATTTTAAAAAACAAGAGCCTGTTTTAGCAGTTGCAGCGGCAGATCGCTTTATTAAGCTACATCCTAATCACCAAAATGTTGACTACGCTTACTACCTAAAAGGTATCGCGATATTTAGCGACCGCGGTATTGTTGAAAAACTGACCAAGCAAAAAATCAGCGACCGCGACCCACGCGCCTTACGCGATTCATTTATGACATTTAAAGATTTAGTAACGCGCTATCCAAAAAGTCGTTACGCCAAAGATGCAACCCTGCGCATGGTTTATCTCGCCAACAGCCTATCGGAACACGAACTGCATGTAGCGCGTTATTACATGAAACGCCAGGCGTATTTAGCCGCAGTAAACCGCACTAAATATGTACTTGAAAACTACCCAAACTCTCCAGGCATTGAAGAAGCTTTGGTTATTCAAACTAGCGCTTATGATTTACTCGGTTTAGAGGATCTAAAAAATGACACAATCCGTGTGCTAAAAACCAATTATCCACAAAGCGTCATGTTTAACAAAAATGCACCGAATGACGAGCGTGTGTGGTGGAAATTTTGGGAAGCTTTCGAGTAAACTAATTACTGATTGTTTAATCTATTCAATAGATGAACTACTTTAATAAATTACCTGGTTTTATCAGAACGCCCTCGGGGTTTGAGTGGGTGTTGCTCAAAAAACTGCCACTTATTTTTGGCATCGGCACTACGCTTGCAGCAGCGCCGATTGCTTATATATATTTCAGCAACTACACGCTTAATCCAGATCAGCTAAAGCTTATTTACCTGTGCTTGGGCTTGATTTTTAGTGTGTGGTTTTTTGCAGGCGCAGCGGCAATTGGCTGCATAGTAGTGATGGTAATGAAAGGGCCTGCGTATGTAGCAGACCCTTACGATTTACCTAAAGAAAACAAAAAACTAGAAAAACATCCAAATCTCTAATCTACGCTTCATGTTTTAAGCGTAGTTTGAAGCTTAACGCTTCTTAGTTTTTGCTTTCCTATCGTCGTCCTCAGCGTCTTTTTTCGCTTTTAATTCAGCACGTTGTGCAGTTTTACGTCTACGCATACTCACTATACCCTCGCCCGGTTTGCGCTTATCTTCATCTTCAGCAAATGGGTTATGGCCTTGTTTGTATTGAACACGCAGCGGTGTGCCCGACAATTGGAAGGTTCTACGGAAGGTTTTTTCAAGAAAACGTGTATAGGCGTCTTTGACACCATCCACATGGCTACCGTGAATAACAACAATAGGCGGGTTACTACCGCCCTGATGCGCGTAGCGCAACTTAGGACGTATACCTTTACTGATAGGCGGCTGATGCTGCTGTAATGCATCTAGCAACACGCGTGTGAGTTGTGGTGTAGCCAGTTTTGCAAAAGCGGCTTTATAAGCAATATCAACTGACTTAAATAATTCAGGTAAACCTTTTTTACGTAGCGCAGAAATATAGTGGAATTCAGCAAAGTCTAAGAACTGTAATTTACGGTCAATTTCGCGCTTAATCCAGTCGCGCTCATCATCTTTCAAACCGTCCCATTTATTAATCGCTACCACCAGCGCACGGCCTGCATCAAGGATATAAGCGGCGACGTGCGCGTCTTGCTCGGTAATACCTTCTTGCGCATCAACCACTAAAATCACCACATTGGCCTCTTCAATCGCCTGTATGGTTTTAATCACCGAGAATTTTTCAATAGCTTCAAACACGCGACCGCGCTTACGTACACCTGCCGTGTCTATCAGCGTGTAATGCTTGCCGTTTTTTTCGAGATCAATATGAATAGAATCGCGCGTTGTACCAGGCTCATCAAACGCAATGACGCGCTCTTCGCCTAACAAGGCATTAACCAAAGTAGATTTACCTACGTTTGGACGGCCAACAATTGCTACTTTAGGAATTCGATCGCCGGTGTAATCGGTTGCTGGCTCTTCTTCTATGACTTCTTCTTTGAAGTGCTCCAACGCTTCTTCAACAATATCACGCACACCTTCGCCATGCGCAGAAGAAATAGACAGTGGATAGCCCAAGCCCAGCTCGTGAAAATCAGCACTCACTACAGCTTTTTGCATACCTTCGGTTTTATTAACCGCTAACAAAACCGGACATTTGCATTTGCGCAAACGGTTGGCGATATCCATATCCTGCGGGGTTGCACCTTGGCGACCATCTACTAGAAAAATGACAATATCGGCTTCATCAATCGCTTGCAGCGTTTGCTTAGCCATTTCTTTGAGAATGCCATCATCTGTATTTGGCTCAAAACCACCGGTATCCACTACCAGATAAGGCTGGCTGGCACCTAAGCCACGACCGTAGTGACGATCACGCGTTAAGCCCGGAAAATCAGCAACTAAGGCATCACGGCTTTTGGTCAAACGGTTAAACAGGGTTGACTTACCTACATTAGGTCTGCCAACCAGTACTATGGTAGGTATCATATGAATCTTCTATGTAGAGTTAACTTGATGCTACTCTATTTTATAAACTGAATTGGTTTTGTAAAGTGTGTTTGAATACTTGCTGCATTGATCATAAAGCATCAATTTTAGTTATTTGATCTGCACGGCAAACACACCACCATCTACGGACTGTGCTAATAAGGTATTCGAATTAATCAGTGCCATTTGCGGTAATATTTGACTTTCTGTCACCCTGACGCGCGCGCTAAAAGCACCATCCTCACGACTTAAAAAGTGAACATATCCTTCAACGTCACCTAACGCTACTAAACTACCCATAGGCAATGGCGTAGTTAAATGCCTGTTTTTAAGTGCCGCTTGGCGCCAAAATGTTTTTCCTGTTGCGTAATCGAGTGAATATACCGAACCTAAATAATGCGAGATGAAAATTCGCGCATCTTCAGCCGACAATCCAGAAAGACTCGAAATATCGCGAT
>NCHI01000005.1 GCA_002281815.1 Methylotenera sp. 24-45-7 | reverse complement strand
AAAAAACAAGTGCGTATCGAGTGCTAATGCGCGTGGGCTTAACGGAGTGCCTAGTAAATTTTGTTCTTTAGCGCGCACATAAGCGGCTTCAAGTTTTTCTTCGATACACGCGCAGTTTTTCATCATCTGGTGTAGCACTGTTGCAAACTCATCCACATATTCGCATTTAATCATCATGATTTCATAAATCTCACGCATTTGCTGATTATCATTCAGCTGATTAACTGTGTTGCAGAGGCTAGCTTCAATTTGATTGAGCGGATTATCAATCACCTTAACAGCTGGTGACAGAATATTTTTAACTGCGGGGGATAAGGTGTCATCAATACTATCGATGAGTGGCAAGAATACTTGGTCACGTATTGCATGAAAAATTTCAGTTTTATTTTTAAAGTGCCAGTACACAGCGCCACGTGTCACGTTGGCTTCAGACGCAATATGCTCCAGTGTCGATTTGCTGACACCGCGTTTTAAAAACACGCTGCGAGCCGCATCTAGTATGCGTAGTCGAGTGAGTTCTGCGTCTTCTTTAGTTTTTCTTACCATGGTTAACCTTATTTAAATAATAAACAATGCTGTAAAAAATTATTTGAAAATATTATTTACATACATTCTTGTTTGTATATAATATACATACAAATCTGTATGTAAGCAAGTCAAATTATCAAATTCAGGTTAAATTAAAATCAACAAAAATACAGTGTAATGAATGAGTTATGCTGGAAAAGCGGAGTATTCGATGAAATTTAAAACAGGCCAGCAGTTACCTTCTGTGCGTGCAATTCAAAATTCTAGTGTGAATAAAAAAAGTATTTTATTGAGTTTTGCTTTGCTGGCAATAACCTTATTAGCACTTAATGCTTGCGGTAAAAAAGATGACGCTGCTAATGCTGGCGCTGCAATGCCGCCTATGCCGGTAAGTGTGATGACAATAGCGCCTACAAATGTGCCGATTAGTGCCGAAGCAGTGGCGCAAACCGAAGGTGCTAAAGAAGTCGAGATTCGTCCGCGTGTGGGTGGAATTTTATTGAAAAAATTGTTTGAAGAGGGCGCTAACATTAAGGCAGGTCAGGCCATGTTTTTAATTGACCCAGTACCTTTTCAAATAGCTTTATCCAATGCTAAAGCGCAATTAGCGCAGCAAAAAGCCAGACTTGAGCAAACCGAGCGCGAGGCAAAACGTTTGCAAGCATTGGTGGCTACACAATCCATTAGTCAACGTGAAGCGGATAACGCTGTTTCTGAAAACGCGCTGGCCAAAGCATCTTTAGCGCAGTACGAAGCGGCCGTGCGCGAGGCAGAGCTGAACTTGTCATACACCACAGTTACTTCGCCGATTAGTGGCGTGGCGGCGCGTTTTGAACTGTCGGAAGGTGCTTTGGTAAATGCCAATACGTCGCTGTTAACTAAGGTATATCAAATTACACCAATCTGGGTGCGCTTTAGCCTTTCTGATAATGAATTGGCGCAGCTTGGTGGGCCTTTAACGCAATCTAACGTGAAAGACGTGAGATTGTTATTGCCTAGTGGCGAAGAGTACAAAAGCAGAGGCAAAATTAATTTTGCAGCCAGCAGCATCGATCCGCAGTTAGGCACGCAACAATTGCGTGCAACCTTTGCCAATGAAGATAAAAAGCTATTGCCGGGTCAGTTTGTGCGCGTGCGTGTAATAACCGGTGAAAAAAGCGGCGTGTTTGTAGTGCCGCAAGTTGCGGTGATTGCTAATGATCAGGGCAAGTTCGTGTATGTCGTGAATGAGAAAAACGAAGCGGTCATCACTCCGATTGTTGCTGGTAACTGGGTAGGTAAAGATTGGGTCGTATTGAGCGGTTTAAAAGCAGGCGATAAAGTAGCGGTTGATAACATTATCAAGTTACGCCCAGGCGCAGCTGTTATGCCACATGCGGCAGGTGAAGCTCCTGCGGCAAAGCCAGCAGAAAAACCAGTCAAATAAATAGCGCAACTATAGTTTAGTTGATTAGGCCTAGCTTGTTAGGCCTAGCTGATTAGGACTGACAGATTAGCCTTTAAGCAAGACTTTAGCGAGAATTCATATGAGTAAATTTTTTATTACACGGCCAATTTTTGCCAGTGTACTGTCGATTATCATCGTATTGGCTGGCTTGGCAGCCGCCATGAAGCTGCCTATTGCGCAGTATCCACAAATTGCGCCTCCTACCGTGCTGATTACAGCAACTTACCCAGGTGCCAGTGCCGATACGCTTTCTAAAACTGTGGCGGCGCCAATTGAAGAGCAGTTAAGTGGTGTAGAAGGCTTGTTATATTTCAACTCCAGTGCCGACTCCAGCGGCACATTGACCATTACCGCTACTTTTGAAATCGGTACCGAAGTCAATCAGGCCACTTTTAACGTCAGCAATCGCGTCAATATCGCGTTACCGCGTTTGCCCGAAGAGGTGCGTCGTACCGGCGTTATTGTGCAAAAACGTTCTAACGACATTTTGCTGGTAGTGATGCTGACCGATAAACAAAAGAAATATGATCCTTTATTCGTCAGCAACTACGGCACATTAAATGTGCTAGATGAGTTAAAGCGCGTTAAAGGCGTGGGTGATGCAGTTATCTTTGGTGCACAAGATTACTCGATGCGAGTATGGCTACGCCCTGACCGTATGGCGCAATTGGGTGTGAGTACCACAGACATTGCCAATGCAATTCGCACACAAAATGCGCAATATGCGGCTGGTAAAATTGGTCAAGAACCGTCGCCATCTTCTCAGCAACTCATCTATACAGTGACTGCAAAAGGCCGATTAGTAGACCCTGCAGAGTTTGCCAATATTATTATTCGTGCCAATGGCCCGAATGGTGTGCTGTACTTAAAAGACGTTGCGCGTATTGAACTAGGCTCACAAAGTTACAACGTGCGTAGTTATCTTGACGGTAATCCTGGTGTAGCTATTCCTATCTTTCTGCAAACAGGTGCCAATGCGCTGGACACTTCAGAAGCTGTTAAAGCCAAAATGAATGAGTTGAAACAGCGCTTTCCTGAAGGTGTGGATTGGGAAGTGCCCTATGACACCAGCGATTTCGTAAAAGCTTCTATAGGCGAAGTTGTAAAAACTTTGGCTGAAGCCATGGTGTTGGTCGTGTTGGTCGTATTCTTATTTTTACAAAGCTGGCGCGCTACTTTGATTCCATTAATTGCGGTGCCGATTTCTTTAATTGGTACTTTTGCAGGTTTGTGGATGTTTGGTTTTTCAATCAACACGTTGACATTGTTTGCCATGGTGCTATCAATCGGTATTGTGGTGGATGATGCGATTGTGGTGTTAGAAAACGTTGAGCGTCTGATGGATGAGGAGAAACTCTCTCCCATCAGAGCCGCGGTGAAATCCATGGAGCAGGTTTCCGCAGCGGTAGTGGCAATTGTGCTCGTGCTGTGTGCGGTGTTTGTGCCGGTAGCGTTTTTAGGCGGCATTGCTGGTGAGATGTATCGCCAGTTTGCGGTGACTGTTGCCGTAGCTGTGGTGATTTCCGGTATTGTGGCGCTGACGCTCACGCCTGCATTATGTGCAGTGCTGTTGAAGTCAGGTCATCTGAAATCACCATTCTTTACCAAGTTCAATCATAGCTTTGAGCGGTTTACGAATTTGTATACCCGTGTTGTCAACTTGACCTTGCATCATAGAATCATTGGTACCGTTGTATTTGCTTTGATTATTGGCTTGGTAGCAGTTTTATTGAAAGTGATACCAGGCAGTTTTGTCCCAGCTGAAGATCAGGGTTATGTGATTTCAGCAGTCATCATGCCTGATGGCGCAACGCTGGCACGTACTACTAAAACTACCGAAAGCGTTCGCGCTGCCATTGCGCAAGACCCGGCAGTTGCGCACCAATTTGCTGTGAATGGTTTTGACTTGATAGGCGGCGGTAATAAAACCAGTGCAGCCACCATGTTCGTGCGTCTAAAAGACTGGGATGCGCGTGAAACCACGGCTGACGAAATTGTTAAAAAATTATTCGGCATTGGTATGCAGCAACCCGATGGCATGGCGATAGCCTTTAACCCGCCAGCTATTCGTGGCTTAGGTAGCTCGGGTGGTTTTGAGTTGTATGTGCAAACCAGAGGTGACGCCAGCCCGGCCAAACTTTCTGAGGTGGTGAATAACTTTATCGAAGCACTTAAAAAAGAATCTAGGTTGACTGAAATCAACACCTTCTTTAGACCAACTGTGCCGCAGTTGTTTGTTGAAGTAGATGAGGCGAAAGCGATTTCACAAGATGTGCCAGTGGCAAGTATTTATGACACGCTGCAAAGTACTATGGGCTCACTCTATGTGAACGACTTTAATAAGTCTGGCCGTACTTATCGTGTGCAATTACAGGCTGAAGCTGAGTTCCGCATGAAAGCAGAAGACTTAGGTCGCGTTTATGTGCGCGCAAACAGCGGGAAAATGGTGCCTTTATCTGCACTTAGTAAAGTCAGCTCTATTGTTGGTGCAGAGCAGTTAGAGCGCTACAACGGCTTATTATCTGCCAAAGTGTTAGGCAAGGGTGCAGCCGGGGTTAGCTCAGGCGATGCTATTAAAATGGTAGAAAAAATTGCCGCTGAAAGTTTGCCAGATGGTTATCAAATTGCTTGGACTGGCCAAGCCTATCAGGAAAAACGGACTGGCTCAGCCGCAGTATTTGCGTTTGGCTTTGCCATCATTATGGTGTTCTTGATTTTGGCAGCGCAGTTTGAAACTTGGGCGCTACCTTTGGCTGTGATTATGGCGGTGCCGTTTGCGTTAGCAGGTGCCTTGTTGTCAGTACTTATCCGCGGCATGCCTAACGATATTTATTTCCAGATTGGTTTAATTACCTTGGTCGGTTTGGCTGCCAAAAATGCGATTTTGATTGTGGAATTTGCCAGCCAAAAAATGGAAGAGGGTATGCCGGTTGCCGAAGCCGCGTTGGAAGCAGCACGTATGCGTTTTAGACCGATTGTGATGACCTCAATGGCATTTGTGTTGGGTATTGTGCCGCTGGTGATCGCTTCCGGTGCAGGTGCGGCAGCACGCCGCTCTATGGGTACCGGCGTATTGGGTGGCATGTTGCTGGCGACATTTGTGGCCACGATTTTTATCCCACTGTTTTTTACGTGGCTCAGTAATAAAAACGTACATAGAAAACATCATGAATTGCCACCAGAAGACACAGAATCGGCAATTGCTGTAGAGACTAATAATAAGGAAGCCGTGTAATGCAGGTTAGAAACTTAATCACTAAGAAGCCAATTTTTGTGCTGGTGTCTGCCATGTTGCTATCTGGCTGCCAGATATGGCCGGATTATTTGCGCCCCAAAGTTGAGGTGCCAGCCCAGTTCATAGAGCAAGCGCAGCAGTCAGCAACTGAAAGTCAAATCACTAGCAATTGGTGGACTTTGTATCAAGACCCAGTCTTAAATGAATTGGTTGATAAAGCCCTCGTTAGCAATAAAGACATCAGGTTGGCTGTGGCTAAGATTGAGGAGTCTGATGCAGTATTGCGTGAAGTAGGGGCGTTTTTGTTACCGCAAGTGAACCTAGATGCTGCGGGTAGGCGTGCCCGTGTGACGGAAGCCGGCGCTTTTCCGGTGTTTTCTGCCAATCCGCGTAACAATTTTAACTTTGCATTCGGTACTAACTTTGAGCTAGATTTTTGGGGTAAATTACGCCGTTCAAAAGAGGCCGCACGTGCGCAAGTGATGGCGACACGTTATGCAAAAGACACGGTGGCATTGTCACTCGCTGGCTTGGTTGCAAGCAATTACGTGACCTTGCGCAGTTTGGATTCGCAGATTGCCATTGCGCAATCGAATTTAAAAAGCCGTGAAAATAGTCTAGCGTTGACTAAGCGTCGTTTTGAAGGTGGCGTTGCTTCTGCTTTAGACGTGTATCAGGCAGAGGTTGCTAATTCTAACTTGGCTGCGCAGATTTCCGATTTAAAACGCATGCGCTTGCTCGCTGTGAATCAACTGTCGCTGCTAACTGGTGACATGAATCTAACTATTGCAGGCATACAAACAGCGAGTGTCGATATCAGTGCTATGCCGCTGCCGCCAGTACCTCCGGCGGGTTTACCTTCCACTTTAATGGAAGCTAGACCAGACATTAAGCAAGCTGAAGAGTTGATGGTTGCAGCAAACGCCAATATCGCTGTGGCTAAAGCCGCTTTGTATCCTAGCATTTCGCTTACTGCAAATTATGGCGGTGAGAGCTTGGCGCTGAGTGATGTATTGAGATCCGCAGCGCGTATTTGGACGGGTGGCGTGGCGTTGAACTTACCAATTTTTGACGCAGGTAAGTTGAGCGCTCGGGTTGATCAAGCCAGTGCTAGACAAAAACAAGCGTTGGTAAGTTATGAAGGCTCGATTCAAACAGCGTTTCGTGAAGTGAATGACGCACTGATTAACCTCAGGCAATATACGGAGCGTGAGCAAGCGTTATTTCAAAGTCAGGAAGCAGCTAAAAAAGCCTTGGAAATATCTGAGAACAGATACCAAAATGGCTACTCATCATATATAGACGTGTTGGATGCGCAACGCGCCCTGAACGATACTGGTCTGGCTTATGTGCAAAGCCGTCAGGCAAGGTTAATCGCCAGTGTGGATTTATTCAAAGCGCTAGGCGGGGGCTGGAAGCCTGAAGTTAAAAAATAATTTGCCTAATTTGTTGCTTTATGCCGCTTTGTTAACGAGACCAAGTCTTGCCCATGATAAAATTACACAAATTATTATTATGGTTAAGTGTTGTTAAATATGACGGTTCGTACTCGTTTTGCCCCTAGCCCGACTGGCTTTTTACATATTGGCGGTGCTCGCACTGCCTTATTTTCTTGGGCATATGCTAAAAAACATGGTGGTCAATTTATTTTGCGTATTGAAGACACCGATGTGGCCAGAAGTACGCCGGAAGCAGTGCAGGCGATTTTGGACGGCATGCATTGGTTGGGTCTAGATTACGACGAGGGTCCGTTTTACCAAATGCAGCGTATGGATCGCTATAAAGACGTGATTCAAGGCATGCTCGCAGCGGGTAGCGCCTACTACTGTTATTCAAGCAAAGAAGAGTTGGAAGCGCTGCGTGAGAGCCAAATGCAGCAAGGGCTTAAGCCGCGCTACGATGGTCGCTGGCGCCCAGAAGAGGGTAAAGTGTTGGCTGCTCCGTCAGCTGATATTGCACCGGTTATTCGCTTTAAAAATCCTAAAGATGGTCATGTGGTATGGAATGACTTGGTAAAAGGTGAAATCAGTATTGCTAATCAAGAGTTAGATGACTTGATTATTGCACGTGCCGATGGCACGCCAACTTATAACTTTTGCGTGGTGGTCGATGATTGGGAAATGGGCATCACACAAGTGATTCGTGGTGATGATCACGTCAATAACACGCCACGTCAAATTAATATGCTCAAAGCCTTGGGCGCCACTATTCCACAGTACGCGCATTTGTCGATGATTTTGGGTGATGACGGTCAAAAGCTCTCGAAACGTCACGGCGCAGTCAGTGTGATGCAATATCATGAAGATGGCTTTTTGCCGGAAGCAGTGCTGAATTACTTGGCTCGCTTGGGCTGGAGTCATGGTGATGAAGAAATTTTTAGCATGCAACAGTTCTGCGAGTGGTTTGATTTAGACCACATTACCCCATCTGCCGCGCAGTTTAATACTGAAAAACTCAAATGGTTGAATGCACATTATATTAAGCAAGCTGATAAACAATCTTTAGCCAGCGATATTAGCCTGCGTCTTGCGCAACTCGGCGTTACTGTCGCTGCGCAGCCAGATTTGTCAGCAGTGCTGGATTTATATAAAGAGCGTGCGAACACGCTGAATGAGCTCGCTGAGAGCATTGTATATTTCTATCAAAAGCCAGCTATGGATGCGCTTGCAGCTGAGAAACATCTGACTGATGATATCAAGCCAGCATTGCAAAAGCTCACAACAATATTGACTACTTGCGACTGGAATGCAGAGGCGATACATCATGCGATTAATGATGTGGTTACTGAGTTTCAGTTAAAGTTTCCTAAAGTTGCTATGCCATTACGCGTGTTGATTTGTGGTATTGCGCAATCGCCTAGCATCGATCAAGTGATGGTGTTGTTGGGACGTGAAGAAGTGCTAGCAAGAGTCAGTACGTTTAAATAGTAAATTTGGGTAAAAATAGAACGAATTGCATTCCACTCACTCTCAACGAGAGTAGTATAAGTATTAACTGGTGTAGTAATTTTATTTAACTCCAAACAATAGGAGAAGTCATGAATCAAAAAGGGCAAATGTTACAAGACCCGTTCCTTAATGCTTTGCGTAAAGAGCATGTTGCGGTATCTATTTATTTAGTCAATGGTATCAAATTGCAAGGACAAGTTGATTCGTTTGATCAATACGTTATTTTGCTTAAAAATACCGTCACGCAAATGGTTTACAAGCACGCAATTTCAACAATCGTGCCTGCGCGTGCGGTCAATATTAGCTTGTCGGAAGGCGATGATTAAGCATTGAAAGATTTGTTTGAAAGGCCAAGCGGTTTCGAAACTGCGATATTGGTGAGCGTGGATTTTGGTGAAAGCGATTATCTAGAGAGTCTAGAAGAGCTTAAGCAGCTGAGCACCAGCGCTGGTTTGGAAGTGCGTGGCACAATTGAGGGTAAGCGCTCTACACCAGATGCCAAATTATTTATTGGTAGCGGCAAGGCTGATGAGTTGCGGCAGGCAATGCAAGCGTCTGAATGTAATATTGCTGTTTTTAATCATGACCTTAGTCCGTCTCAGCAGCGTAACTTAGAGCGTTTTTTACAAGCCCGCGTGGTGGATAGAACCGGTCTGATACTTGATATATTTAGTCAGCGTGCGCAAAGTCATGAAGGTAAGTTGCAGGTTGAACTCGCGCAATTAGAGCATCTATCCACGCGATTGGTGCGTGGCTGGACTCACTTGGAACGTCAAAAAGGCGGTATTGGCGTGCGTGGCGGTCCTGGTGAGACGCAGCTTGAGTTAGACCGCCGCATGTTAAGAGATCGCGTCAAGCAGCTGCGTGAAAAATTACTTAAGCTTAAAGCGCAACGTGGTATGCAGCGTCGCGCCCGCAAACGCTCAAAGGTGATGACAGTGTCACTGGTGGGCTACACCAACGCTGGGAAATCTACGATTTTTAATCGGCTCACCAAATCTAATCTCTTCGCCGCAGATCAACTGTTCGCTACGCTAGATACGACGACACACAAAATATATATTGCCGGTTGTGGGCAAGTGGTTATTTCGGATACGGTTGGATTCATTAAGCATCTGCCGCATGCGCTGGTGGAAGCTTTTGGCGCAACACTAGAGGAAGCCGCACAGGCTGATTTGCTGTTACATATCGTTGACACTGCGAGCACCAATCGTGAAGAGCAAATTTCTGAGGTGAATAAGGTGCTCAATGAAATCGGAGCAGCTGCTGTGCCGCAGATTTTAGTGCACAATCAAATCGACCGGGTAGGCTTGGAGCCTGCCTTGGCTCGTGATGAGTATGGTAGAATTGTAAGCCTACACGTATCCGCTAAAACCGGAGAGGGAATGGATCTGCTCAGGTTGGCAATGGCAGAACATTATCAGTTACTACAGAAGCAAAGCACGGAAGAAAGTGCCTTTGCATAATGCAAAAATTAGCTTGATAAAAATTAACAAATGTTTTTTTGGAGTGATGAATGATTAAGTTCCCTGGTTGGAGAGCACAAAATAATGAAGGCCCGCCTGATTTGGATGAGGTGATGCGTGATTTAAGTCGCAAAATTAATACTTTGTTTGGCAAAGGTGGTGGCAATCAGTCTAATCCTCAATCTGGTCGTTCACAGCCGTCAAATGTCAATTTGCCAATAGTGCCGATTTTAGGTGTAATCGCTTTGGTTTGGCTTGCTACAGGATTTTATATCGTGGATCAGGGCTCGCTTGGCGTAGTGCAGCGTTTTGGTAAAGTAGCCGACGAAACTACTGAGCCGGGTCCGCGTTGGCATTTGCCCTACCCAATTGAAACCGTGCAAGTTGTAAACATGGAACAGGTGCGCCGTTTAGAGGTTGGCTATAGAAGCAGTGGTGAGGGTAGTGGTGGTAAAACCAAAGTGCCTAAAGAAGCTTTGATGTTAACTGAAGATGAAAATATCATTGATTTACAGTTTGCAGTGCAATATAACCTCAAAAATGCAAAAGATTATTTATTTAACAACCGTTCTACAGATGATGCCGTGATGTCGGCCGCAGAGACTGCGATTCGTGAAGTAGTAGGTAAAAATAAATTGGATGACTTGTTGCAAAAAGGTTTGGCTGATACATCAGAGCGTATGCAAACCATACTGGATAGCTACAAAACGGGTGTAAAAATCATCAGTGTATCTTTGCAAAGCGCGCAACCGCCTGAGCAAGTGCAAGAAGCTTTTGAAGATGTTAACCGCGCTAATCAGGATAACCAACGTCAAATCAATGAAGGTCAGGCTTACGCCAATGACGTGATTCCAAAAGCACGCGGTACTGCATCACGCTTGCTGGCTGAAGCTGCGGGTTACAAGCTCAAAGTTGAAAGTGAAGCGCGCGGTAACGTCAGTCGTTTTGATCAAATTTTGGCGCAATATAACAATGCACCTGAAGTGACACGTCAGCGTTTATATTTAGATGCGCAAGAGCAGATTATGTCTAGTGTAAGCAAAGTGATTGTGGATCAGAAATCTGGTAACAGTCTGTTGTATTTACCACTTGATAAACTGATTAATGCAACTGGTGCCGATACGGTACAGCAGTCGCAGTCTATGCAGTCTCTTAATCCACAGCCTGAGGTAGCGCCAGCGCAGCCAAATGCAGTTGAGCGCTCGCGTGATGCTTTCCGCAGTCGTGACAGAGAGAGCAGATAAGGAATAATAATGAAAAATCTTAAAAATATTCTGATGGTTGGTTTGCTAGTGCTGGTGTTGTTGTCTTTGTCAGCGTTTACTGTGAATCAAACGCAATATGTATTGGTGCAGCGCTTAGGTGAAATCGTGTCTGTGAAAAAAGACCCAGGTCTTTATTTTAAAGTGCCGTTTGTCGATAACCTTAAATACTTTGATAATCGTATCTTGACCCTGGATTGGGAGCAGCCAGCGAAATTCATCACCAGTGAAAACAAATACATGATGGTGGATTCATTCGTGAAATGGCGTATCGTTGATCCACAAAAGTACTATGTTTCGATTAAAGAGGGTGGCGAAGCTGCGGCAGAAGATAGATTGTCTAAAGTTGTCAATGCAGGTTTGCGTTCTGAGTTTGGTGTGCGTACCGTGCGTGAAGTCATTGCAGGCGAGCGTGGCGTGGTGATGGACAGTCTGCGTAAAAAAGCCGATTTGGAAGCACGTCAAATGGGTATTGAAGTTGTAGACGTACGCTTGAAACGTGTTGATTATTCAGAAGAAATCAGCAAATCGGTGTTTGACCGTATGATTGCAGAGCGTAAACGTTTGGCCAATCAGTTGCGTTCTGAAGGTGCGGCAGCTTCAGAGAAAATTCGTGCTGATGCAGACAAGCAGCGCGAAGTTATTATTGCTGAGGCATTTCGTGATGCCCAAAAAACCAAGGGTGAGGGTGATGCCAAGGCTGGTGAGATTTACAATCAGTCTTACAGTCGCAATCCAGAGTTTTATGCGTTTTACCGTAGCCAAGAAGCGTACAAAAATAGTTTCAAGAGTAAGAGTGACGTAATGGTACTGGATCCAAATTCAGACTTCTTCAAATACATGCGCAGTCCTAAAAACACCAAAAAATAAGCGCACGCATTTGTATGAATAACACGCTGTTAACCGCGCTAGGTTTGATGTTGGTGATTGAGGGCATACTGCCTTTATTGCTACCGCAAACTTGGCGTGATACCTTTAGGCGCATGGT
This sequence comes from Methylotenera sp. 24-45-7, assembly GCA_002281815.1. Classification (GTDB taxonomy): domain Bacteria; phylum Pseudomonadota; class Gammaproteobacteria; order Burkholderiales; family Methylophilaceae; genus Methylotenera. Next base: position 20,040 of record NCHI01000005.1, on the reverse strand, counting down.
AGAGCTTAAAGATGGTCAGTTGCGATTTGTTGGCTTAGCGTCTGTGATTGGCGGTTTGGTTTTAATCGTACTCAGTAACTAGAATTTAAATAAAACACACAAGCAATCAAGTTGATTGCAAGCGAATAAGTGATAAAGAATATGCGTAATTGGTTGCTTCCAGAATATATAGAAGACGTTTTGCCCGCTGAAGCTGCGCGCATAGAGACGCTGCGACGTAAACTGCTTGATCTGTTTAAAGTGCACGGTTATCAATATGTCATTCCGCCTATGTTGGAATACATGGAGTCCTTGATTACTGGCGTTGGGCATGATTTAGACTTGGCCACTTTCAAAGTGGTTGACCAGTTAACTGGGCGCTTGATGGGTGTAAGAGCCGATATGACCCCGCAAGCAGCGCGTATTGATGCGCATTTGTTGAATCATCAAGGCACCACTCGTTTGTGCTATGCAGGCAGCGTGTTGCGCACCAAACCCGACGGTTTGGCACAAACCCGTGAACCATTGCAACTAGGCGCTGAGCTTTATGGGCATGCCGGCATTGCCAGTGATATTGAAATTCAGCGCTTATTGATTAAAGCCTTGCATGTGATAGGCATCGAGCAAGTGCAGATCGACTTCAGTCACGTAAACGTGTTTGGCAGTTTGATTGAATCCAGCAATATTAATCCGCAGCTGGAACAAGCACTGTATGCAGCACTGCAAAGTAAAGATCAATCATCTGTAGCGCAATTGAGTCGTGATTTAGACAAAGTCACCCGTGAAGCTTTATTACACCTGACCGAGTTAAATGGTGACCAATCTATTTTGGCAAAGGCAGGCAAAGTATTGCCAGCAACACCGGCCATCAGCAGCGCTTTACAAAGTTTGCAGCAAGCTGCGGACGGCTTGCAGGATTTAGATGTAAGCGTGAGTTTTGATTTAAGCGAACTGCGTGGCTATCATTATCATAGTGGTATTGTATTTGCTGCTTATGCGCAAGGGTATAAGGGGCCATTGGCATTAGGCGGGCGCTATGATGAAGTAGGGCAGGCATTTGGCCGTGCGCGATCTGCCACTGGATTCAGCCTAGATTTGCGTGGCGTAGTGACTGCCTTGCCTCAGGCCAAGTCTGAAATGGCGATATTTGCACCTGCAATTGCCGATACAGCGCTTACAGAAAAAATCGATGCATTACGTCAAGAAGGCCACGTGGTCATTCAAGAGTTGCCTGATACTCAATCAGATATGTCAGAATTAAACTGCAGCAGGAAATTAGAGCATTACAATTCCGGCTGGCATGTTGTAGACATTAAATAATTACAAAAATATCCTTAAAATATTTTTGGCGCTGTGTAATACAGCGCTACAATCCGTTTTAAATTTAACACTACTATTAAAAAGTCAAAGTTATGGCAAATAAAGCAGCAAAAAACGTCGTCGTCATTGGTACCCAATGGGGCGATGAGGGTAAGGGAAAAATCGTCGATTGGCTCACCGATCATGCGCAAGGTGTGGTGCGTTTTCAGGGTGGTCATAATGCCGGACATACCTTAGTGGTAGGTCAGGGCGAACAACAGCGCGTTTACAAACTTAATTTAGTGCCATCGGGTATTGTCCGTGCTGGCGTTAATTGCTACATAGGCAATGGTGTGGTGTTAGACGCAGGGCATTTGTTAAGTGAAATCGCAGCACTCGAAAAAGATGGTTTAGAAGTTAAAAACCGCTTGAAACTAAGTCCAGGTTGCCCGCTGATTCTAAGTCATCATGTAGCGGTAGATGTGGCGCGAGAAGCAAAACGCAGTGCGGATAAAAAAATTGGCACTACCGGTAAAGGCATAGGCCCGACTTATGAAGATAAAGTAGCACGTCGTGCCTTACGCGTTTATGACTTATTTTATCCTGAACGCTTTGCTGAAAAATTGGGCGAGGTGATGGATTATCATAATTTTGTGTTGACCAACTACCTTGGTGCCAAAGCAGTTGATTTTAATCAACAATATGATGCCAGCATGCAACACGCGATTGCTTTGGAACCAATGATTGCGGATGTGTCAGCAGAGATATATGCCGCCAACGCCAAAGGTGAAAATCTGCTATTTGAAGGTGCACAAGGCACCTTGCTAGATATCGACCACGGTACCTATCCGTATGTGACATCCAGTAACTGTATCGCAGGCCAGGCTTCTGCCGGCACCGGTGTGGGCGCCAATATGCTGCATTATGTGTTGGGCATTACCAAGGCTTATACCACGCGTGTGGGCGGTGGTCCGTTTCCAAGTGAATTAGATATTGAAACAGCAGGTGCTCCTGGTTATCAAATGTCGAACAAAGGCCAGGAAATTGGTACTGTGACCAAACGTAAGCGCCGTTGTGGCTGGTTTGACGCTGCAGCCCTGCGTCGCTCGGCCATGATTAACGGTTTAACTGGCTTGTGCATCACTAAATTGGATGTGCTGGATGGCATAGAGTCACTCAGTATCTGCGTTGGTTATGAACTTGACGGTAAAAAGATTGACCTGTTGCCAGTAGGTGCAGACGATGTTGAAGGTTGCAAACCTGTCTATGAAACTATGCCTGGTTGGTCTGAAACTACTTTTGGTGTGAAGACTTGGGATGGTTTGCCTAAAAATGCACAAAACTACCTCAAGCGTTTAGAAGCTTTGTGCGGTGTACCAATTGCGATTGTGTCTACAGGGCCTGAACGCGATGAAACTATCGTTATCGAGCATCCGTTCAGCGCATAGCAATTAAAAGCACCTGATCATTTTTTATCAGGTGCGAGTATGAAAGATGGTGATGAAATGAATCAACGCTTAGCTTGGGCTATTACTGGCTCCGGTCATTATCTAAAAGAATCTCTCGCCATCTTGAAAACGTTAACGGAAGTTGACGTTTTTTTAAGCAAGGCTGCCGCAGAAATTATTCAGCAATATGGTTTTCAAGAGCAGTTAATTGCCACTGGTCACCGTGTTTATCAAGATAAAACCGCCAGTAGTGTGCCTGTAGAATTGTTTTATCAAGGCAAATACCACACGCTAGTAATAGCACCTGCCACCTCCAACACCATTGCAAAAATGGCTTATGGTTTCTCTGATAGTTTGGTGACAAATCTTTATGCTCAGGCAGGTAAAACCCGTGTGCCTAGTATCGTATTTGCTTGTGACACCGCGCCAGAGCTTGAGTCAGAAGCACCGCGCGATAACCTGGTAAAAGTATATCCGCGTGCGATTGATTTAGATAACGTAAATAAATTAAAAGCATTTGAAGCCACCACCCTAGTGGCCGATATGTCGGCCTTAAGTCTAGCGATTCAAGCTAGATTAAAAATCATTGCATAAGATTTTTAATGACTAAAAAGCTTCTTTTCCTCACGGGTAAGCTTGCCGAAAAAAGCTTGCACAAAGTGTTGACTGAGGTGCAGAACAACCCTAAAACGCCTGCGTTTAAATATCGTATTGAGCAAATAGGTGTATCAGTGGCGGCTTTAATGACACCGGATTTGATTTCACGCAGACTTAAAGTCGCTGGCGATGCCGATAAAGTTGTCGTGCCTGGCTTGTGTCAGGGCGATTTGTCTAAACTAGAGGCGCAGTATGGCGTGCCAGTAGAGCGCGGGCCAGAAGACTTAAAAGACTTGCCGCAGTATTTTGGTCACGCAGGTACTAAGCCGGATTTAAGCCAATACAGCGTTAAAATCTTTGCCGAAATTGTAGACGCGCCACATCTAACGGTAGATGGCGTTGTGAGTAAAGCACAGCAGTTTATTGCGCAGGGCGCTAATGTCATTGACTTAGGCTGTTTACCCGGCATTGCATTTCCGCATTTAAAAGACTCCATTCAGGCACTCAAGTCACTCAATATCGCTGTAAGTGTTGATTCGCTGAATACCGATGATTTGCTGACAGCAGGAAAAGCTGGTGCAGATTATTTGTTAAGTTTAAGCGAAAAAACTTTGTGGATTGCTGATGAAGTTGCCGCCACACCAGTGCTCATTCCTGCCAAGCCGCATAGTTTGCCGTCACTTTATCGCGCCATTGAAGCTTGTCTTAAGTCAGGTAAGCCATTTATAGCGGATGCAATTTTAGACCCGATACATTTCGGCTTGAGCAATTCTATTGTGCGCTACCAAAAGTTACGCAAAAAATACCCTGATATTCAAATCATGATGGGCATAGGTAACTTAACTGAGCTCACAGACGCTGACACGACCGGCATCAATGCCTTGCTATTTGGCCTGATTAGCGAGCTGGATATTAATGCAGTGTTGGCGACTTCAGTGAGTCCACATGCGGTTAACGCCATCACGGAAGCCGATATAGCAAGGCGTATCATGTATGCTGCAAAACAAGATGGTAGGTTGCCACGCGCTTACAGTAATGGATTGTTAGGTTTGCATGATCGACGCCCGTTTACTTATGGTGCTGATGAAATCAAAGAAATTGCCGCGCAGATTAAAGACCCTAGCTTTCGCATACAAGTGAGCGAGCAGGGCATGCACGTTTATAATCGTGATGGCTTGTTTGAAGCTACAGACCCTTTCGCTTTGTATCCATATCTTAAAGTCGAGGATGATGCTTCGCATGCTTTTTATCTAGGGGTAGAGCTGGCGAGAGCGCAAATTGCATGGCAGTTGAAGAAGCGTTATGTGCAAGATCAAGAGTTAGAGTGGGGTGTTGCCAGTCAGCCGTTTGATAGCTTGCCAAAAATTGCGCACCGTGAAGCCTCGCGTAAAGAAAAACAGAATAAAAGTAAATAACCACATGATTTTTGAAACAATTATAAGCACGATAAACACGGATGGTGATGCGCATGTCACGCCGTTTGGGATTCGCATGCAGGATGGTTTGGTGGTTATTTCGCCTTACAAACCATCCACTACCTTGCAAAATATACTAGCGACAGGCCATGCGGTTTTGAACCTGACGGATGATGTGCGGGTATTTGCCGGCGCACTCACTGGACGACAACCTTGGCGTTTATTGGCTACCGACAAAGTGCAAGGTTTTAGATTGGCAGATTGTTTGTGCACCAAACAGCTCAAGCTAGTCAGCGTTGAAGATGATTTAGTGAGGCCGCAACTATTGCTTGAAGTTGTGCATGAAGAGCAGCATGCGCCATTTCAAGGCTTTAACCGTGCCCAAGCTGCAGTGATTGAACTCGCGGTACTAGTGAGTCGCTTGAAACGACTGCCTATGGAGAAAATTAAGCAGGAAATGCAATATCTGCAAATAGTTATAGATAAAACCGCTGGAGAGCGTGAGTTGCAAGCTTGGAATTGGCTGATCGAAGTGGTGAGTAATCATGAAGCCGCTTTAAACAATGAAAATCTAGCTTGAGTTCACACCAATGCCCCAATTGCTAGTGAGTGTGAGTAGTGTCGAGGAAGCTAGAATCGCGCTTGATAATGGCGTGGATATTATCGACTTAAAACATCCGGCGCGAGGCGCATTAGGCGCTTTAGACCTTGATGATATAGTAGAAATTGTTGATTTTTTAAACTTACATGACCAGCCTAAAAGTAAGTTAATCACCGCTACCATTGGTGATCTGCCTATGCAGCCTGAACTGTTGCTAGCGCGTGTTGAGCAGGTGGCTGCATGTAAAGTAGATGTGATTAAAATCGGGTTTTTTAATAGCTTGTCTGACCCGATGCAAACATATCTTGCTTGTCTTGAGAAACTGAAAGTAGTGACTGAACAAAGCGTTAAGTTAGTGGCAGTATTGTTTGCTGAGTATGCCTACTCTCCTGAAATCATAGGCATGATTCGCAACGCAGGTTTTTATGGTGTGATGGTAGATACCGCGCATAAAAACGGCGCTACTTTTCTTGATTATTTTTCAAATGCGCAAATGACCGAATTGATAAATAATACAAAAAATCAGCAGCTGCAATTTGGCTTGGCTGGATCTTTGCAACTACAACATATAGTACGTGTGAAGCAGTTTAATCCCAGCTATATTGGTTTTAGAGGAGGGGTGTGTGATGCAGCGCTACGTAAAAATGCACTAAGTGCTGATAAAGTTAAAGCAGCACGTAAAATGATGTAAATTTTGTTGCAGATTAACAACAAAACTTCAAACTAATGAGCATTTGTGCGGCTTTTGGCGTTGCGCTGTGAGGTTATAGCGGGCATCATCAAATTTGAATTATTTATTAACTAGGAGTAAACGAATGAACAAGAATATTATCGCGGTTGCCGTTGCAACCACTCTAGGTTTAGCCTCTTTTGCCGCAGCTGCTGAAGATATGTACCGTGGTGCTTGGTACGCTGTTCCAGGTATTAGTGCAATTAACACAGACAATGATCTTTATGCAGATAACGGTTTAGGCGGATTTATAAAATTAGGTAAAGAATTGTCACCACATTGGGATATCCAAGGTGGTCTTACATACAACAGTGCTGATGAAAATATCGCGAGAGCTCCTGGTGTTTTTGCTGTGCCAGCAATTAATGTTGGCGGTCGCTATAAACAAACAACGCTGGGCTTAGATGCGCTGTATATGTTTAGTCGCGAAAAATTTCGTCCATTTGTGCTCGCTGGTTTAGGTGTCGCACGTAATGATGTTGATTACAGTAATTTTCCTCAGTTGACAGATGAAAGCAATACTTCTTGGATGGCTAACGTGGGTTTGGGTGCGCAATATCTATTTACAGATACTTTTGGCTTTCAAGCTGATTTGCGTCACCAATGGAGTCGTTCAAGTGCTAAGGCACCAGGTACAAGATTCGATGCTGATGAAACAATCGGCAACACATTGTTCAACTTGGGTGCGATTATTCGTTTTGGCGCACCGGCACCAGCACCAGTAGTTGCTGAGCCAGCACCAGCTCCGATGGCAGCAGTTGAGCCAGCACCGGCTCCTGAGCCAGCACCAGCTCCTGTAGCTGCGCCTGAGCCATGTCAGCCTAAATTTGAAACAATCACTTTGCAAGCTGAAAGACTGTTTGGTTTTGATAAGTTTAAATTGAACGGTGATGCGGTTGCTGAAGTGGATGACGTTGTAAAAACTTTGAAAGATCATCCTGAATTTGACATCGTAGTTGTTACTGGTCATACAGATCTTATTGGTTCAGAAAAATACAACCAAACACTTTCAGAAAAACGTGCTGAAATCATTAAACAACACTTGGTATCACATGGCATTGAAGCAAGCCGTATTCGTGCAGTTGGTAAAGGCGAATTACAACCAGTTGTTGATTGTAAAGGTGTAAAAGGCAAAGCGCTTATCGAATGCTTGGCACCTAACCGCCGTGTAGTGATTACTGGTGAAAGACAGCATCCGTTGAACGAATGTAAATAGTGCTAGTGCGTCAGATTTGAAATAAATTTGATGTGTTACACAAGGCCCCGCAATTGCGGGGCTTTTTTATTGGTAGAATGTAATGCATGCAAACATCAAATAATTCTATACAAACACCGCAAAGTGTAGATCTCGTCATTGAAGCAAGATGGATTGCTATATTAGACACAGAACATGTGTTTCTTGAGCATTACGCATTAGTAGTCCATGCTGACAAGATTGTTGACTTGCAAGAAATCGCCACAGCTAGAAAGCAATATCTCGCTAAAGAACGCATTAGCTTGGATGAGCATATTTTAATTCCCGGTTTAATTAATTTGCATACGCATGCTGCGATGAATTTAATGCGTGGCATCGCCGATGATTTGCCGCTGATGACTTGGTTAAATCAGCACATTTGGCCGACTGAGCGTGCAGTGGTGTTTGATGATTACGTCAAAGATGCTTCATTACATGCCTGTGCAGAAATGTTAAGCGGTGGCATTACCTGTTTTAACGATATGTATTTTTACCCCAGTGCGACTGCTGCCGCTGTGAGTCAGTCGGGAATGCGCGCTAGTTTAGGATTGTTGGTGACCGAGTTTGCAACAAATTATGCTGCGGATGCGGATGACTACTTGCAAAAAGGGTTTGAAGCACACGATGGCTGGCGTAATAACCCCATGATTAGCAGCGTGATTGCGCCGCATGCTCCTTATACGGTAACGAATAAAACCTTTGAAAAAGTAGTGATTTACGCAGAACAGTTAGGTTTAGGTATACATACGCATTTACATGAGACACGTCATGAAATTGTGCATAGCCAAGAGGAGTTTGGTGTTAGACCAATCCAAAGACTGTCTGAGCTGGGTTTGTTAGGGCCGGGATTTTTAGCTGCGCATGGTGTGCATTTATTGCCACAAGAAATTGACCTGTTGCACGCATATGGTTGCCACATTGCACATTGCCCAAGTTCAAATCTGAAGTTGGGCAGTGGAATTGCGCCGGTTGCTGATTTAGTTGCCAAGCAAGTCAATGTGGGTCTAGGCACTGATAGCGCCGCAAGTAATAACAGGCTGGATATGTTCACCGAGATGCGTATGGCTGCATTGTTAGCAAAAGGTGCAAGTGAAGACCCCACCTCGTTACCGGCGCATCAGGTATTAAAAATGGCCACCATTAATGCAGCTAAAGCGCTGGGTTTAGATGAGAAAATCGGTTCAATTGAAATCGGAAAGCAGGCAGACATCACTGCCGTAAAACTAAGTGATTTAACTATCTCTCCTTGTTATGACCCCATTTCACATTTGGTTTACACTTGCGGGCGTGAACATGTGACGCATACTTGGGTAGCCGGAGAACTTAAATACAGTAATGGCATCTACGCCAATATTGAGCCTATGGAATTAAAGGAAATTGTTAAAAAATGGCAACCGAAGCTAGCACAACACAAACATTAAATGCTGATCAAATTGAGTTGCAGAAATTTGCACAATTGGCACATAAATGGTGGGATAAAAATAGCGAATTCAAGCCGCTACACGAAATTAATCCATTACGCTTAAATTACATCAATAATATTGCTCCTTTAAACAACAAACGGGTGCTTGATGTGGGCTGCGGTGGTGGCATTTTGTCTGAATCTATGTACTTTAAAGGTGCTGATGTCACTGCTATAGACCTAGGTGAAAAAGCCCTTAGCGTAGCCAAGTTACATCAGCTAGAGAGTGGCGCTAAAGTTGATTATCGTTATATTTCAGTAGAACAGCTTGCCAGTGAACAGCCAGCGAGTTTTGATGTTGTCACTTGTATGGAAATGCTAGAGCATGTACCTGACCCAGCTGCAGTAATAGCGGCATGCGCGCAATTGGTAAAGCCGGGAGGAATGGTGTTTTTTTCCACCATTAATCGCAATCCCAAAGCTTATTTATACGCAGTGATAGGTGCTGAGTATGTATTAAATTTGCTACCCAAAGGTACACATGATTATGCAAAATTCATCAAGCCATCTGAATTGTCGGCATGGGCAAGGCAAGCAGGGCTCAATGTGAGCGGCTTAAAAGGCATGAGTTACAATCCGCTCACAAAAATATACGCGTTAAGTGACGATGTGTCGGTTAATTATTTAATGCATACCCAATTAGACGTTTAATACTGGTCACTCATGATTTTATTTGATTTAGATGGCACGCTGGTTGATACCGCGCATGACCTTGCTTACGCCCTTAACTTGCAACGACAACAGCATGGTTTGACTACATTACCATTTGAAGCAATCCGGCCATACGCTTCACACGGTTCAAAAGGCTTGCTCGCGGTGGGTTTTGGATTGGACACCGAAGATGCTAGTTTTGCTGCAATGCGTGATGAGTATTTAGCCTTATATGACCAAGTGCTGACGCGTAAGCCGGTATTGTTTGATGGTGTTGCAGAGTTGCTAGATAGTTTAGATCAGCAGTCTCTACTATGGGGTGTTGTTACCAATAAGCCTAGACGCTTCACCCAACCGTTACTGGAAAATATTGGCTTACTCAATCGTGCCAAAAGTGTGGTTTGTGCAGACGATGCGGCACGTCCTAAGCCTTATCCGGATAGTTTGTATTTAGCATGTGAGCAAGCTGGTGTATCGCCAGACATTTGTTGGTATGTGGGTGATGCAGAGCGTGACATCGAAGCGGGTAGAGCTGCGGGTATGTACACTGTTGTGGCTATGTACGGTTATTTAGGCGCGACCGATAACCCGCAGGCTTGGGGTGCTGATGTTGCAATTGATACACCTTTGGAATTATTAAATCTTATTCACGATGCAAACTGAAAATAATCAAACTGACCAGGACATAAAACCACCTAGCTTGCGCGAGGCAACTGCTTACTGGTTTAAGCTCGGCATGTTGAGCTTTGGTGGGCCTGCCGGACAAATCGCTATGATGCATCAAGACTTGGTGGATAAAAAGCGCTGGATTTCAGACAAACGCTTTTTACATGCACTTAATTATTGCATGGTGTTACCTGGCCCCGAGGCGCAGCAGTTAGCCACATATATCGGCTGGCTCATGCATCGCACTTGGGGTGGCGTGATTGCAGGCGGCCTATTTGTGTTGCCCTCATTACTTATTTTAATTGGGTTAAGCTGGATTTACATGCAGTTTGGCAGTCAGCCGCAGATTGCCGCTTTACTGTATGGCATTAAACCCGCGGTGGTAGCTATTGTGCTGTTTGCTGCTTACAGAATAGGCGGGCGCGTGCTTAAAAATAAAATGCTTTGGGGCATCGCATTGTTTTCTTTTGTTGCCATTAGCCAATTCAGTTTACCGTTTCCGCTGATTATTTTAGCCGCAGCAGCATTTGGCAGTATTGGCCATCATTATTTCCCAACACAGTTTAATGTGATTAAAGCACACCACGCCAATAGTAAGCAACACGCAAAAGCCCTGATTGATGACGATACGCCATCGCCTGAGCATGCTAGGTTTAGCTTTAAAAAAATGCTTAAGTATTTGTTGATAGGCTTGAGCTTTTGGCTGACCGCGATGTTAGTGCTGATGTTGATATATGGCTGGCAATCAGTGTACACACAAATGGCCTGGTTTTTTACCAAAGCTGCTTTACTGACGTTTGGCGGCGCCTATGCGGTGTTACCTTATGTTTATCAAGGCGCAGTAGAGCATTATCAATGGCTGACCGCGCATCAAATGATAGATGGTTTGGCATTGGGTGAAACCACACCTGGGCCACTGATTATGGTGGTGGCGTTTGTTGGGTTTGTAGGTGGCTGGACGCAAACTGTGATGGGTGACTCTTTGTTGCTATCAGGTGTGCTCGCTGCTTGCATAGTGACTTTCTTCACTTTTTTACCATCGTTTTTGTTTATTTTTGTGGGGGCTCCGTTTATCGAATCCACACAAAATAATTTAAAACTATCTGCACCACTTACCGGCATTACTGCGGCGGTGGTGGGGGTGATTGTCAGCTTAGCGTTATTTTTTGCGCAACATGTATTTTTGCCCGATCACGATTACAGTAAACCCGATGTCACCGCAATGCTGCTATCGCTCTTGGCGCTATGGTTATTGGTAAAACATAACTTGAGTATTATCAAGCTGGTGGGTTTATGTGCTGGGTTTGGTTTATTACGTTACTACTTGATGATGGTTTGAATTAAACCTCACTAAACGCTTCTGCGCTCAAGCATCGCTTGCGCCAAGGTGCCACTATCAACGTATTCAATTTCGCCGCCCATAGGCATGCCGCGTGCGATGCGGCTGACCTTAATGCCACGCGCACGTAGTAGTTCGCTAATGTAGTGTGCGGTAGCGTCGCCTTCAACGGTGTAGTTAGTCGCCAATATCACTTCTTGTACTAAGCCATCCTGTGCGCGTTTAATCAACTTATCGAGATGAATCTCTTTAGGGCCAACGCCATCTAGTGGTGACAATCTGCCCATCAGCACAAAATACATCCCGTTGAAGGCACGTGTACTTTCTAACATCATCAGGTCGGTTGGCATTTCAACTACGCATAATACGTTGCTGTCACGCTGCTCGGATTCGCATAATGGACATACTGGCTGTTCGCTGAAGGTATTACATAGCTTGCAATGCCCAACGACCTCAAGCGCGTTCCCTAAAGATAAAGCCAGCGCATTAGCGCCTTGTCGATCACGCTGCAACAAGTAATAAGCCATACGCTGCGCAGACTTAGGGCCAACGCCAGGCAAGCAGCGTAAGCTATCTATTAACTGCTCTAGCGCCGGTGGATTTTTCATAGTTTAGCGTTAAGGTTTAGAACGGCAGTTTCATGCCGGCTGGCATAAAGCTAGACAGACGTGAAGAGGCGGTAGCTTCTGCTTTTGCAGTTGCATCTTTGAGTGCAATGACAAGTAAGTCTTCCAGTGTTTCTTTGTCGTCCATCACGCTGTCGTCTAATGTGACACGCTTCACTTCATTTTTGCAGGTCATTTGTATTTTTACCAAGCCATTTGCAGCAACGCCTTCAACCTCGATATGCGCGAGCTCTTCTTGTGCTTTTTGCATATTTGCCTGCATTTGCTGGGCTTGCTTCATTAAATTGCCCATGCCGCCTTTCATCATTTTCTGTCTCCTATTGGTTAAAGTAATTCAAAGTCTCTAAACCGGTCATGGTTTAACACTACATTTTACTGACTATATATTTATATAGGCTTGATGGAATTGGGGATAATCGTTGCCCCGAAATCATGGATAAGTGCCTGTACAAAATTATCTTCTTCTATCGCCACTTCTGCATTTGCTTGGGCTACTGCTTTTTCTTGCGAAATTTGTTTGGCAGGCGTGTTGCCAGTGCCGCCTATACTAAATTGCAGTTTAATTTTTTTATCAAAATACTGGCTGATGGCACTGCCTAATTTTTCTTGATAATTCGGCGATAAGAGGTGTTTTTGTGATTCGGGCACACTAAGTGAAATTGCATTTTCGTCATAGGCAATGAGTTCACAATGTCTTGCCAGCTCGCGCGCTAAACCCAGTTTCAGTTCGTCTACCAAGCCGCGCCAATTGCCGTCAAAATTGCTGCCTGAGTCAGCATGCGGAGTATCTTCGCCGATAGGTTTTGCAATAGCAACATCAGCAATTTCATTGCTAGGTGCATCTGTTTCTATTGGCTTAGCTGCGACGGTTTCAGTTTTTAATGCTGCACTTGCAGATGGTTGGGCAACAGAGAGTTTTGCTGCGGATGGTTTTGTAACAGGCGGTTTTTCAATCGAAGCTGTCTGCGCTGGTTTAGTATTTGAAGTGGTAACGGAATCACTTGGCGCAAAAGCCAGCATACGCAGCAGGCTCATGGTAAAGCCTGCATATTCGTCAGGCGCTAAGCCGATATCGCGGCGTCCTAATAATGCAATTTGATAATACAGTTGCAAAGTGTCAGCTGGAATTCTTTGCGCAAAAGATAGCAAAATCTCACGTTCTGGCAAATCGTCGGCCACAGTTTCCGGCACGGTCTGCGCGATCGCGACTTGATGTAACAACTGCGCTAAGTCATTGAGCGCAGCTTCAAAAGCAATGCTACGCTCGTCCATGAGTTTGGCTTGGGCAATAAGTGCCGCACCATCACCAGCGAGTAAGGCCTCTAACAATTGATATAAATAGCTTTGGTCTATAGCGCCGAGCATGGCGCGCACTTCTGATTCGTTGACAGTTTGGCTACCGTAAGCGATCGCTTGATCGGTGAGTGAGAGTGCATCACGCATGCTGCCATCTGCGGCGCGGGCAATTAAATGCAGCGCTGTAGTTTCAAATGCAATGCCTTCCTGACCAAGAATATTTTGTAAATGACCTACGATAGACATGCCAGCCATTTGACGCAGATTGAACTGTAAGCAACGTGATAGCACCGTAACTGGTACTTTTTGTGGATCGGTAGTGGCAAGGATGAATTTAACGTGTGCAGGCGGTTCTTCCAGTGTTTTTAACATCGCGTTAAAAGCACTTTTCGAGAGCATGTGCACTTCATCGATAATATAGACTTTGAAGCGGCCAGCCGTAGGCGCGTATTGTGCGTTATCTAGCAAGTCGCGCATCGCATCAACCTGGGTGTTACTTGCGGCATCGACTTCAATCAAATCAACGTAACGGCCTTTGTCAATTTCTGTACAGGTATTACATACCCCACAAGGTTTGGATGTTATGCCGGTTTCACAGTTAAGAGACTTGGCCAGAATACGCGCCAGCGTGGTTTTCCCTACGCCGCGTGTACCGGTAAACAGGTAAGCATGATGTAAACGATTTTGTTCTAGTGCATTGGTAAGTGCGCGCACCACGTGGTCTTGTCCGACCAGTGTTTCAAAGGATTTTGGGCGCCATTTGCGCGCTAGAACTTGAGATGACATAGCCTAAACTTTAGCTGAAAAACAACTTTTCGTCTGCTTATTTTCGTTGCTTAGTTTAATGAGTATTTTTTGGATTTCTGACATTCAATATACACCACAAAAAATAAGAGGCGAGCCTTTACCCCGGCACTTGCTCAATAGTTGTGGCTGCTTGCTTCCGCACCTGACCAGATTGGCTACTTCACAATGCGGGGAGGCCCGCCAGACGCTATTTTACAATACTTTGCTAAACTCTCGCTTAACAAAAACAGTATATTTTGATTGATTGCAGGGCATTTTAACCATTGCCATTCGCAAAATCTTCCAGCACTTGTAAAAATGCATCGCCATAGCGCGTGAGTTTGGTTTGGCCAACGCCGCTGATGGTGCTCATTTCAGTGAGGCTACCTGGTTTTTGGTTTAACATTTCCAGCAAGGTGCTGTCATGAAAAATTAAATAAGGCGGAACCCCTTGTTCGCTGGCGAGTTCGGTGCGCTTGGCTTTCAGTGCGTGCCATAGCGGGTCGTCGTTGGCTTCTGCATATCCTTCTTTAACGCGCGCACCACGTTCGGCTTTGCTAGTCTTGCGTTTACTGGTGTCTTCATCACGGCGCAGCCAGACTTCAACTTCATTGCGCAACACTGGGCGACTTGCTGTAGTGAGCTTAATGCCGCCATAAGCTTCAATGTCAGTTTCTAAAAGGCCACCACTTACCAGTTGGCGAAACACACTGCTCCATTGCTGCTGCGACAACGCTTTGCCTATGCCGAACGTGCTGAGTTGATGATGTTGAAACTGTTCAATGCGGCTATTTTGTTTGCCCAGTAATACATCTATCAGGTGTACTACACCAAATCTCTGCCCGGTGCGATACACACATGACAATGCCATTTGTGCCGCTTGCGTTGCATTCCAAGTGTCTACCGGCTCTAAGCAATTATCACATTGCTGACAATGGCCATCGTGCTGCTCGCCAAAGTAGCGCAATATAGTCTGATGGCGGCAGCCCGTAGATTCACAAAAGCCGAGCAGGGCATCCAGCTTTTTTCTTTCAACTTGCTTGCGCTCTTCAGGTGCATCGCCAGAGTCCAGCATTTGGCGCATGCTGACCACATCACCCAAGCCGTAAGTCATCCAGGCATTGGCAGGCAAGCCATCGCGCCCGGCACGACCAGTTTCCTGATAGTAGCTTTCCATGCTTTTGGGTAAATCCAGATGCGCCACAAAGCGTACATTAGGTTTATCGATCCCCATACCAAATGCAATGGTCGCCACCATGATGATGCCTTCTTCGCGTAAAAACTTGCGCTGGTTGGTGTTGCGGATATTAGCATCCAGCCCAGCGTGATAAGGCAGGGCATTCCAACCGCGCAGTTTTAACCATTCGGCAGTTTCCTCAACTTTGCGACGTGACAGGCAATACACAATGCCGGCATCTTTCGGGTGTTCTGCCTCCAAAAACGCTTCTAATTGTTGGCGGGCATTATTTTTTTGTGTGATGCGGTAACGGATGTTGGGACGATCAAAACTTGAAACAAACTGACGCGCCTGTTCCAGATTGAGTCTTTCCACAATCTCGGCACGCGTAGGTGCATCGGCCGTTGCAGTTAATGCGATACGCGGTACTTTCGGGAATTTTTCGTGCAATATCGTGAGTTTTCGATACTCAGGGCGGAAGTCATGACCCCACTGCGATACACAATGCGCCTCATCAATGGCAAATAATGCAATGCCCACGCGCTGGTCTAGCTGTTCAAGTAAATAGGAAAAATTACCTGATAACAAGCGCTCTGGTGCAACGTAAAGAATTTTTAATTCGCCTTGTAGCAGCTGGTCAGCAATGTTGTTAGCTTGCTCAGCATCTTGACTGGAATTAAGAAAAGCCGCTGCGACGCCCAATTGTTGCAGGGTATCTACTTGATCCTGCATTAGTGCGATAAGTGGTGAAATCACGATTGCAACGCCATCGCGCAACAACGCAGGTAATTGATAACATAAAGACTTGCCGCCGCCGGTGGGCATCAGTACCAGCGCATCGCCACCTTTAGTCAGATGATTGATTACAGCTTCTTGTTCACCACGGAAAACACTGTAACCAAATACTTCTTGTAAACAATGGTGTGCGGATGAATAAGACATGCGTGTTAGATGTTCCGCTAATTAAAGGGTGTTAATGTAAATAAGGCACCATGATTTTCACGGTGCCTTATTGATAAGTTTAAAGCGAAAAACTAGGTTTATTCAACGCCTTGGCTTAGCAGGTAGTCTTCATAATTGCCGGTAAAGTCTACAATACCATCGGCCTTGATTTCCAGAATACGCGTGGCGATAGAGCTTACAAACTCACGGTCATGGCTGACAAAGAATAAAGTACCTTTGTATTTATCCAGCGCAGTATTTAACGCCTCAATCGATTCCATATCCATGTGGTTGGTGGGTTCATCCATAAGTAATACATTGGTACGCGCTAACATCAGCTTGCCGTGCAACATACGGCCTTTTTCACCACCAGAGAGTACTTTGACAGATTTTTTGGTATCTTCACCGGAGAACAGCAAACGCCCCAACATGCTGCGTACTGTCTGGTCGTCATCACCTTGCTGTGTGAATTTAGACATCCATTCAAACAAGTCTTCGCCTTGCTCGAACTCATATTCATGGTCTTGCGCAAAATAGCCGATTTTGGCTTTTTCTGCCCATTTTACTTCACCATGTTTAGGTTCTAAATCACGCGCTAAACAACGCAAGAAGGTCGTTTTACCGATGCCGTTTTCACCGATGATGGCTACTTTTTCGCCTGCTTCAAACATCATGTTGATGTCATTAAACAAAATGCGATCAAAGCCATTGCTGAGTTTTTTCAACTCAACTGCGTTACGGTGCAGTTTTTCGCGTTCATCATATTCAAAGCGAATGAATGGATATTGACGTGAAGAAGGTTTGAATTCTTCAATTTTGATTTTGTCGATTTGCTTGGCGCGGCTGGTTGCTTGCTTGGCTTTAGACGCGTTGGCAGAGAAGCGGCGCACAAAGTCTTGCAGATCAGCAATTTGCTGTTTGGCTTTGGCGTTATCTTTAGCTTGCTGCGCACGTGCTGCGGTGCTGGCTTCCATGTAGTCGTCGTAGTTGCCAGGATAAACCGCAAGCTTGCCGTAATCCATGTCACAGGTGTGCGTACACACTTGATTCAAAAAGTGGCGGTCATGTGAAATGATAATCATGGTACAGCTGCGATTATTCAAAACATCTTCTAGCCAGCGAATGGTATTAATGTCCAAGTTGTTGGTTGGCTCATCCAGCAATAAAATGTCCGGATTTGCGAATAGCGCCTGCACCAGCAACACACGTAGTTTCCAACCCGGTGCCACAGCACTCATTGGGCCATTATGTTGTTCGATAGGAATGCCCACACCTAACAACAACTCGCCAGCACGCGCTTCAGCGGTGTAACCATCATATTCGGCAAATACCGCTTCTAATTCAGCCGCACGCATGTAGTCGTCTTCGGTGGCTTCCAGGTTGGCATAGATGGCATTTTTCTCAACGCTGGCGTTCCACATTTGCTCGTGACCCATCATCACCACATCCAGCACACGCTGGTCTTCGTAGGCAAACTGGTCTTGCTTAAGAAATGCCATGCGCTCGTGGTTGTCGAGTGAAAGATTGCCAGAAGTTGGCTCTAATACCCCAGCCAAAATTTTCATATAGGTAGACTTGCCGCAACCGTTAGCGCCGATTAAGCCATAGCGATTACCATCGCCGAACTTAACCGAAATGTTCTCAAACAGCGGCTTAGCGCCAAACTGCATGGTGATGTTGTTACTAATTAACATGTATTACTTTCTAAAAAAACTTGTTGGCCACAGATGAACGCATATGCAAACAGATAAATGAGTGTCACATATCTGTTTTTAATCTGCGTCGCCTAGAGGCGCCTACTTTTGGTTATCCGCGTTTATCTGCGGCTAAAAATCAAAACTTGTTATAAATCACAACCTCTTCGATTGGTAACTGGCCGCCGCGTGGCTGTGCCGCTTTAGCGGCTTTGCCAACCACTACGAACATCACTGGGGTATGGTCATCAGGCAGATTCAACAGTTTCGCCACTGCGTCAAAATCAAAGCCGTCCATTGGGCAAGTGTCGTAGCCCATTTCTTTGGCGGCTAGCATGATGGTCATGGCTGCCATACCGCAGGAGCGCATGGCTTCATCGCGCTGCACTTGTTCTTTGCCGGTGTAATATTGGCCAATTGCCGGCACCAGAAAATCTTGTACCGGTTTTGGCGCATTTTGCCAGTAGCGTTCAGGCTGTTTTGCCCAAGCTTGCAAATCTGCGGTGAGTACAATTAACGCAGAGGCTTCTTCTACCTGTGCTTGATCCCAACTCACAGCGCGAATTTCTTTACGCAGAGCGGGGTCAGTGACCACCACAAAGCGCCAGTTTTGAATATTAAACGCGGTAGGAGATAACATGGCTAATGACATGAGCTGATTTAGTTCAGCCTCGGTCATTTGATGTTGCGGGTCATACGCCTTAACTGAACGGCGTTCTAAAATGGCTTGGCTCACATTCATGATTCGTATCTGATGTCCAAAATTTCTAAATTGATATTACCGGCAGGGCGCTGCCAGTTTACGGTTTCGCCAACTTTATGGCTAAGCAGTGATTTGGCAAGCGGAGATACCCAGCTCACTTTGTTAATGCTGGCATCCGCTTCATCTTCACCTACAATGTGAAAAGTATGACGGTTGCCTTCTTCGTCCTCGACTTCAACAGTAGCGCCAAACAATACGCTGTCGTGATTTTGCGCTTTTGGGTCCACTAAAATCACTGAGTCTAGGCGCGCGCGAACATAGCGCAAATCGCGTTCAATTTCAGAGATTTTGTCTTTCGAAAAAGTGTCATCATGCGCATCTTTCAAGCTATTAAGTTCTGCAACAAGCGCTTCTTCTAGTGTTTGCAGCTCAAGAGCACCGGTAGGCGTGACATAGTTAGGATGCTCGCTAATCGGGCGCTCTACTAGCTCTTCACCACCAGCTTGTTCAAATCTTTCTTCGTTCACAAAAGCACGGCTCATGTTGACTCCTTTATTCCCACTCAATAGTTACTCTTTTGTAACTATTTGATATTGTTGTATTTTTAACATATAAATTCGTTTTGTGTAACTTTTGTGTAAATTACGTGTTTGATTTATAAAACTTGTAAGTAATAAAAAACCAATAAATTCAGTTAGTTAAAAAAGTAATACTTACACAATGTGTAAGTATTTTTCAACCTTGTATTATCGCATTTATTTTCCAAACAGTCCGTAACCTTTTGTAAAAAAATAAGCGTCAAAAAAGCACACAAATTCCTGTCCATATACTCACACCTGCCAATCCCAAAAATAACAGCTATTTGATAGCCTAGCGCAAGCTACAGGAGTATATTGTTTATTATTTCTACGTGTATTTGCAAATACACATGGTGACTTGGTTGGTTTGGTGACTTGGTTGACTTGGTAACTTGGTAACTTGGTTGACTTGGTAACTTGGTAACTTGGTTGACTTGGACACACAGATGAATGCAACAAATTTATAAAACAAAACTGGAAAAGCTAATAGCTAAACTGGACGCAGGCAAAGCTGTTAGCTTACGTGACATAGAGTTTAATTTAGGTGAAGAAGGTTTAAACGCATACAATACGCTATGGGCGGTGGAACAAGAAAGACGTAAGTTTTTTGAAGTTAAACCAGATTTAATCAAGCAATATGACGAACTGGTGAAACAGGCAGACTTTGCCAATAACAAATATCAGCCAAATACCAAACACCCCAAACCAACCAAACATTACCAAGCAGCAATTGAACTACATGCAAATATAGTTGATGTTGATGCACAACTGGCAAAGTGGTTTGATAGAACATTAGACGTAGTTACAGCAGATGTTG
>NCHI01000137.1 GCA_002281815.1 Methylotenera sp. 24-45-7 | reverse complement strand
GACGGTATTGAAGCGCAAGTGCATCGTGTTTTTAGCAATTTAAAAGCCGTGGCTGAGGCCGCTGGCGGTAGCTTGAATGATGTAGTAAAGCTCAATATATTTTTAACAGATTTATCACACTTTGCTTTGGTAAATACCATCATGGCTGAATACTTTAGCCAGCCTTATCCGGCGCGTGCAGCCGTGGGTGTGGCGTCTTTGCCGCGCGCTGCGTTAGTTGAAGCGGATGGCGTAATGGTGATTTAAACACCAAACAATGTGACGCAGCTCGCTCAAATCAAAGCGTTTACTAAACCTTTGATTGCTAATCTTGCCAAGCTCGGCATTAGCAATCTGCAAGGTTTATTGTTGCATTTGCCATTGCGCTACATTGATGAAACCCATATCACCGCGATTCGCGATTTGCGTATGGGTGATTCGGCGCAAGTGGAAGGTGAAATCGTCCATGCCGAAGTGAGCTATAAGCCACGCAAGGCGCTGATTGCTAGATTAGAAGACGCCAGTGGCCAGCTCACATTGCGTTTTCTTAATTTCTATCCAAGCCAGATTGCTGCGTTGAAAGTCGGCAATCAACTGCGGGTGTATGGCGAAGTACGTAGCGGTTTTTTTGGCTATGAAATGGTGCATCCTAGCTGCAAGGCTGTGGGGCAGAAAACACAGGTTGCAGAAACTTTAACACCGGTTTATCCAACCGTGGCTGGGCTAACCCAGCCCAATTTACGCAAAGCGGTAGGCATTGCCTTGGCTTTGGATCAACTACCCGAAACTCTGCCAGCCAGTGTTTATCAAAACATGCGGTTGCCTAGCTTTTCTGCAAGTATTCATGCTTTGCATAAACCATTACCAGATGCCGATTTACAGGCGCTAGAAAACAGAAGCAGCCCATATTGGCAGCGGCTGGCATTTGACGAGTTGCTGGCACAGCAGCTTTCTATGCGCAAGCATTATGCACGCAGGCGCAGCGTGAGTGCACCTCAATTTAAACTTTCCAAGACTTTGATTTCAGCATTATTAAAAAGTCTGCCATTTGCGTTAACCCGGGCGCAGCAAAAAGTGGCGATGGAAATTCAGCAGGATTTAACTCAGCCACATCCAATGCAAAGATTACTGCAAGGTGACGTGGGTAGCGGTAAAACTATCGTCGCCTGTATGGCTGCCTTGCAGAGTATAGAAAATGGCTGGCAGGTAGCCTTGATGGCGCCTACGGAAATTTTAGCCGAGCAGCATTACCGCAAAATGTTGACTTGGCTGACGCCGTTGAACATCCAAACGGCATGGTTAACGGGCAGCCAATCTAAAAAAGAGCGTGAAGCAGCACTATCTAAAATCGCAGATGGTAGCGCACAGTTTGTTGTTGGTACGCATGCCTTGTTTCAAGACGCGGTGAAGTTTAAAAATTTAGGTTTAGCGATTATTGATGAGCAGCACCGGTTTGGCGTACATCAGCGCTTGGCCTTGCGCCAAAAAGGCCAGCCCGAACCGCATCAGCTGATGATGAGTGCAACGCCAATACCACGTACTTTGTCTATGAGCTATTACGCGGATTTAGATGTTTCGGTGATTGATGAATTGCCGCCTGGGCGCACGCCTATCGTGACCAAGCTCATTTCTGATACGCGACGTGATGAAGTGTTGCAGCGGGTGCGAGAGGCCTGTTTACAGGGCAATCAGGCGTATTGGGTGTGTCCGCTGATTGAAGAATCTGAGGCTTTGCAGTTAACCACAGCAAATGACACCTTTGCGCTGATGCAGGCGGAGTTTCCGGAATTGAAAGTAGGCCTGATTCATGGTCGTATGAAGCCTGCGGAAAAACAGGCGGTAATGGCGGCATTCAGTGCTGCTGAGTTACAACTGTTGGTCGCAACAACAGTGATTGAAGTGGGTGTGGATGTACCGAATGCCAGTTTAATGGTGATTGAGCATGCTGAGCGCATGGGCTTGTCGCAATTACACCAGTTACGTGGGCGGGTGGGTCGCGGTGCTACAAAAAGTATGTGTATTTTGCTGTATCAAAACAAACTTTCAGAAACTGCGCGTGCCAGATTGAAAGTAATTTATGAGAGTAATGATGGCTTTCAGATTGCGCAGGCTGATTTGCATATTCGTGGTCCGGGTGAGTTGCTGGGGGTTCGGCAAAGCGGAGTGCCTATGTTAAAAATTGCGGATCTGGAGCGTGATGTTTATTTGCTGGAAGCCGCCAAAGCCAAGGCTGACCAGTTGTTACAGCAATATCCGCAGCAAGTGGAACAACATTTAGAGCGCTGGATGAGTAGTGCAGGTGACCTAGTTAAAGTTTAAAGAGTTTAGCGCTATTGCTTGCAAAGGCTTAAACAGCTGCAAAGCGACTATTTTTCAGCTGTTTTCTATTATTTAAATTTGATTTAAATATCAGATGCCTCTAGTTTTTCAATAATTCAAAAATAGTTTGTAAGTAAAGTCGATATTGCGATGACTAATGCTGGCTAGCAAGGGATTTTTTACCATACCCAATAGCTAGTGAGTGACTTTTTTGAATATCAGGAGAACTACCATGAATGAAAAAACAGGCATGAATGTAACAACAAGCATGAACGTAACGACTAGAAATTTAACTTTAATAACCGCTTTATTATCAGCACTTGCGTTTTCTGTTCCAGCATCTGCAGCTGACCCTATGGTAGGCACAGGCGGCTATGCACGTCAAATGCACAAGATGGAAATGATGAAGATGTTGGATGCAGATAATAATCACATGGTGACCAGCGCTGAGTTTGATGATTATTATGGCAGCTTATTTACTGCTTTAGATGCGAACAATGACAGTGCTGTTGACGAAAAAGAATGGGTAGGCGTCAAAGGTAAAACGAAGCTGGATTTGGCAACAGGCGGTTATAGCCGCGAGCTACGTAAAATGAAAATGATGGGCATGATGGATACTGACGGTGATCACAAGGTCACTAAAGAAGAGTTCATTGGTTTCCATAAAGCTACTTTTAAAGTGTTAGACAAATCTGGTGACCAACAACTCGATCCGCAAGAATGGTTAGCAAAACAAGTTGGCTAATTAGTGTTTGCTTTGGCATTATAAAAAGGCTATTTACATAGCCTTTTTATACGTCTATACCACTGGTATTAAGTGTGTAATTAAACAGAAAACCTACATAGATTTATAACAATTACCATTTGCTATCACATTGCAACAATTGCTGATGTGCGATAATTGCAAGTGTGAAAATTAATAAAACTTTCAATTTATCTCGCGACCGTTGGATTAAAAAGCCATTTTTAGCACTTGCTTACCATGCCTGGCTTGTTGAAAATGGTTCGCTTACAGCGCGCTTGCAAAAGTCTTATGCTAATTTTTCTGTGATATCCACTCGCCTAGCTTACGGCAAGCCTTACTATTCTGAAGCAGCAGCATTAAATTTAGCTAGCACTAGGCGGGCCTTGATAAGAGAGGTGCAGCTTTGTGAAAGTAATCAGCCACTCGTATTTGCACATAGTGTTTTACCGAGCAAATGTTTACGTGGCGAATGGCACAATTTAGGTCGTTTAGGTAATCAACCACTAGGGGCCACTTTGTTTGCAAATCATAATGTTAAACGCACGGCATTCAGGTACAAAAAAGTGTATGCCAACCAAGCTCTTTATCGAGCGGCAATAAAAAATTTAGGCTACCAGCCAGAATTCTTATGGGCACGCCGCTCAATTTTTAGTTTGAAATGTGCCAGCATCATGGTGACGGAAGTTTTTTTACCTAAGTTAATAAAGCCATGAATTTTGCACGATTAAAAAATAAAAGCTGGATTTTAGTGCGCCTGATGCGCTTAAATAAACCCATCGGCATTTTGCTTTTGCTGTGGCCAACGCTTTGGGCTTTGTTAATTGCAGGGCAGGGCAAGCCAGAT
>NCHI01000136.1 GCA_002281815.1 Methylotenera sp. 24-45-7 | reverse complement strand
ATTGTGGTGATTAACAAGGTTGACCGTCCGGGCGCACGTCCAGACTGGGTAATCAATCACACATTTGATTTGTTTGCTAACTTAGGCGCAACCGATGAGCAATTGGATTTCCCGGTAGTGTATGCATCAGCTTTAAATGGTTTTGCAACGCTGGATATGAAAGTGGAAAGCGATAATATGCGTCCACTGTTTGAAACCATTTTAAGCCATGTGCAACCGCCACAAGGCAGCAGCACTGCACCATTGCAAATGCAAATTTCTGCACTTGATTATTCTACATATACTGGTCGCTTAGGCGTTGGCCGTATTACCAACGGCAAAATCAAGCCAGGCCAAGTGGTTGTGGTGATGAACGAAGACAAACAAATCGCACAGGGTCGTATCAACCAAGTGTTGGGTTTTAAAGGCCTAGAGCGCGTGCCGGTTGAAGAAGCTGAAGCAGGTGACATTGTGATTATTTCAGGTTTGGATGATATCGGTATTGGTTTCACTATCTGTGATCGTGAAAACCCAGTTGGTTTGCAGCATTTAGGTGTGGATGAGCCAACTTTGACCATGGACTTTATGGTGAACACTTCACCATTGGCTGGTAAAGAAGGTAAGTTTGTGACTTCACGTCAAATCCGTGACCGTCTGACTAAAGAACTGTTGGTTAACGTAGCGTTGCGCGTTGAAGATACACAAGATGCTGACGTGTTCCGTGTTTCAGGGCGTGGTGAGTTGCATCTGACAATTTTGTTAGAGAATATGCGTCGTGAAGGTTTTGAGTTGGCTGTAGGTAAACCACGCGTGGTGTACCGTGAAATTAACGGCGAAAAATGTGAGCCATACGAAATTCTGACTGTGGACGTTGAAGATGATAACCAAGGTGCGGTGATGGAAGAACTAGGTCGCCGCCGCGGTGAAATGCAAAACATGGAGTCAGATGGTAATGGCCGTACGCGTTTGGAATACCGTATTCCTGCACGTGGTTTGATTGGTTTCCAAGGTGAGTTCTTAACCATGACGCGCGGTACTGGCTTGATGGCGCACATTTTTGATGAATATGCACCGGTTAAAGCCGATATGCCAGGTCGTCGTAACGGCGTGTTGATTTCAGCTGAGCAAGGCGAAGCGGTTGCTTATGCATTGTGGAAATTGCAAGATCGCGGCCGCATGTTTACTGTGCCGGGTGATATGTTGTATGAAGGTATGGTGATTGGTATTCACAGCCGTGATAACGATTTGATTGTGAACCCGATTAAAGGTAAACAACTGACCAACGTGCGTGCATCAGGTACTGATGAAGCGGTGCGTTTGATTACGCCAGTGGCATTATCTCTAGAGTCAGCAGTTGAGTTTATTGATGATGATGAATTGGTAGAAATTACACCGAAAACCATTCGTATTCGTAAACGTCACTTGCTAGAGCACGAGCGTAAACGCGCTGCTAAAGAGTAACTGATAGATTGAATTGAAAAAACCAGCTACGGCTGGTTTTTTTATTACTTAACCTTGTATGTAGGAGCGATTTTGTATGTAGGAGCGATTTTTAAATCGCGAAGCTAACAAAGTAATTATCGCGATTTAAAAATCGCTCCTACACACAATAAAAATGGCGCACTAGGCGCCATTTTTTTATAACACAATTAAAGCTGAATATTAATTACTACTTGCTGCTGGTTTAGGTGCTGCAAACTCGTAACGTAAGCCTAACCATGCTGCACGTGGTGCACCAGGTAATAAACTTAGTGTTTTAGATTCAGATGCTGTTCCAAAAACGCCTTCTGAGTTGAACAGTGTTTCAGCTAAGCGGCCGCCAAGATTGTATTCACGGTCAAAAATATTGGTCGCTTTTGCGAATGCTTTCCAACCATTGCCAAAATTGTATTGCGTGTCTAAGTTCATAATGAAATAGCCACTCACTTTACCTCTACCAGTTGCACAGCTTGTAACATCTGCCGTACATGCAGCATTGTTAGATTGGTGCTGGTTGTTTTCATTACCTGTGGCATAAGCATCAGAGTAACCAATAATATTTGTACCAACGGTCCATGCCGGTGTTATCGCATATTGACCACGCAGTTTTAACTGATGCGCAGGAATGTTTGGAATGCGATCGCCTGGTTTTGCAAAGATAACTGAGTCTGCATCTTCTGATGAGTTTGATGAGCTCACAAATGAAACGTCAGTGTCATAAGTTGCGCGAACATAACTATAAGAAGCACTCCATCTGAATTTATCAATATCACCAGCTAAGCCTAAATCAAGACCCTGACGTTTGGTTCTACCTACGTTTTTATAATAACCCGCACCGTTGAATGCATTGGCTGCGGTAAACATAATGTCGTCATGATTGGTTGCATGATAAGCGCCTACATTCCAACGGATATTTTCATTGATTTTGCCTCGGCCACCAAGCTCATAGGTTTTAGCAACCACTTGATTTAATGGTGGGTCATCCGCCAATGCTGATGGCAGTAAGCATGGGTTAAGTGGATTTGAACAGCCTAACTCAATTGAGGTTGGTGCACGACTTGCTTCGCTGTAAGACGTGAACAGAGTGAGGTTGTCGTTTGGTGTATGCGTTAAACCAACGGTTGGGTTCAAGCGTGTGTAGCTATCTTTTGCAGTCAGTGTTTTATCAGACGCGTCGCCACGTAAAGTATCTACGTTATCTACACGGGTAAAGTTCCAGCTTGCACCAGCGTTTAAATGCCATTTTTCATTGAGTGACAATGTGTCAGTTGCAAATAAACGCGCTGTATATTGCTTACCAGTTAAACCTGTGGTTTGGCGTTGTGGTAATAAACCAGCGCCAGAGGCAATCGGTTGTCTGGTAGCATCAAACACTTGATCAACTGGTGATCCAGTAAAACCGCCACTCATGTCACCAATGTCACCATCATCTGCTAAGTTAATTCGTTCTGATTGTTTAA
This sequence comes from Methylotenera sp. 24-45-7, assembly GCA_002281815.1. GTDB lineage: Bacteria > Pseudomonadota > Gammaproteobacteria > Burkholderiales > Methylophilaceae > Methylotenera. Next base: position 1,036 of record NCHI01000136.1, on the reverse strand, counting down.
ATCTGATTAATGAATAGTCATAACCAAGACCGATAATAAATTGGTTTTGTTTACCCATAAAATCTTGGTTAAACGACATTTGACCTGTTGCGCCATAGCTATCTTGTGAGGTTTTGGTACGGTTGGTCACAGAACCAACTAATTGGCAATCAGCACCAGTACAGTTGCCTAATGTTGTGTCATAGCCGTCTAAAGTATCACCATTGCCGAGTTCAGACTCAAACAAATCGCCATTTTTGGTTACACGGTTAGACTTTTTATAGTACACATTGCCAGAAAACATGGTGTCCTCATTAACCCAATGTGAGCCATTCAAGGCTAGGAAGTGTGAGTAGTTGTTAGTAAAGTCCGGACGCGTATGAATTTGTTCACGATCACCACTTAATAAGTTTTGCGGTGTGAGACCGTTGCCGGTTAAGTTATTGTCTGTACCGATATAAGTTAAATCCAGTTTACTGGATTCGTTTTGCCAGCCAGTTTTACCAAATAACTGATTGACGTGTGAAGGGGAGAAGTCACGCCAGCCATCTTCAGTGGTATGTTGATAACCCAACATATAATCTACAGAGCCGTCTTTAGAAACACCGCCATACTCGATTAATGAGCGTTGGCGACCCCATGAACCCGCTTCGTATTCGAGTGCTGCACCTTGATGGTTACGGCCACTTTTGGTTTGTACAGAAATTGCACCACCTAGTGTATTTAAGCCATAGAGTGGATTTGAGCCAGGCACAAGTTGCATGTTCTCAATAGCAAAACTTGGTATTTTGTCCCAGAGTGTTACATCACCAAATGGCTCATTCACTCTAACGCCATCTACATAAGTAGAAATGCCTTGTGGTGTACCTAGTAGTGAAGATGCTGAATAGCCACGAAAGTTGATTTCTGGCTGCCATGGATTGCCGCTGCTATCAGAAACAGTGACCCCTTGCATGTTGTTCGCCATGTAGTCAGCCGCAGAAGACCCGGTTTGGCTGTTGATGTCTTTAGGCGCTGCAATTTGGATATTGGCTGGAATTCTATTTAAAGGTAAACC
>NCHI01000135.1 GCA_002281815.1 Methylotenera sp. 24-45-7 | reverse complement strand
AGCTTGAAAAAACCCATCGTGACGGCTTATTTGAAGTCTTGACCGAAAATAACCTCACCAGCCCTTGCTTACTCAATGTTAAATCTGGTGAGCACAGTTATGAAGTTTATGACCCATACACATTTAGCAGCAGCATCACCCAAGATGAGCTATATCTGTTCGGTGAAGGTCGCTTAAAACAAGCTTACAAAACACTGGGTGCGCAGTCTATTACCCAAGATAAAGTTGCCGGTGTGCGCTTTGCCGTGTGGGCGCCCAATGCTGAGCGCGTGAGTGTAATCGGCAATTTTAACAACTGGGATGGCCGCGTACATGCAATGCGAGCGCATGGCTCAAGCGGTGTGTGGGATATTTTCATTCCGCACCTCACCACGAGTGACACTTATAAATTTGAAATTCGCAACCGCCACACTGGCAATGTGCTAGTCAAAACTGACCCTTATGGTTTTGAATTCGAACAACGCCCAGGCACTGCTGCAAAAATCAGCGTCAGCCATCACCAGTGGGAAGACAAGCAATGGCTGGAATCGCGCAAAAAGCGTGACTGGCTGCACGCGCCATTCAATTGTTATGAAGTACATTTAGGCTCATGGCAGCGCGATGCCGAAGGCCACTTTCTCACTTATCGTGAACTGGCCAAATCGCTGGTGCCACACGTGGCGGCTATGGGTTACACCCACGTTGAACTGCTGCCGATTACCGAGCACCCACTCAATGAATCATGGGGTTACCAAACCACGGGCTATTTTGGTGTGACCAATCGTTTTGGCTCGCCAGATGACTTACGCTTTTTAATTGACACTTTTCACCAAGCCAATATTGGGGTGATTTTAGATTGGGTACCAGGTCACTTCCCTAAGGATGATTGGGCACTGGCACGCTTTGATGGCACTGCACTTTATGAGCACGAAGACCCACGCTTAGGCGAGCATCAAGATTGGGGCACTTATATTTTTAATTACGGCCGTAACGAGGTGCGTAACTTCCTAATTGCTAACGCATATTTCTGGATGCAGGAATTCCATATTGATGGCTTGCGTGTTGATGCTGTGGCGTCGATGCTTTATCTAGATTATTCACGCAAAGCAGGCGAATGGCTGCCTAATAAGTTTGGTGGCCGCGAAAATCTAGATGTCATTGATTTTCTGAAACAGCTAAATGTGATGGTGGGTGAGGACTTTCCCGGCGCACTGACCATCGCCGAAGAGTCTACCGCTTGGCCTATGGTGTCACGTCCAGTCTATTTGGGTGGTCTGGGTTTCAATATGAAGTGGAATATGGGCTGGATGAACGACACATTAAGCTACATTGAAAACGACCCGGTACATAGACGTTATTATCATGACAAACTCACGTTTGGTCAGCTATATGCTTATTCAGAAAACTTTGTGCTGCCGTTTTCACATGATGAAGTCGTGCACGGCAAAAAATCATTGTTAGACAAAATGCCTGGTGATAGCTGGCAGAAATTTGCCAACTTGCGCCTGCTAGCCACCTATCAGATGACCTCTCCCGGCAAAAAACTCAACTTCATGGGCAATGAGTTTGGCCAAGGCCGCGAGTGGAATGTAAACAGCAGCTTAGATTGGCATTTATTAAGCGAAGAATACCCGGGGCATAAATGGCACCAAGGTATTCAGAAACTACATACCGATTTAAACCAATTGTATAAAGAATCTAAAGCACTCAATAGTCTGGATTTTGAAGTACAAGGTTTTGAATGGATTGATTGCCATGACACTGAGCAGTCAATTATCAGCTTTCTAAGACGCGGATTGGACAATAGTTTTGTTATAATAGTGCTCAATTTTACGCCGGTGTTACGTACCGCTTACCGCATTGGTGTTCCGCATGCTGGAAATTACCAAGAAATTTTTAACAGTGATGCAAGCTGTTATGGCGGCAGCAATCAGGGCAACGGCGCTGGCTTAAGCACTGAAAATGTGGCATGGATGCATCATAACCAATCACTTGTCATCACGCTGCCACCATTGGCAGGTATTGTTTTACAACTTAAATAACTCATTGAATTAAAAACACTAAATATAAATGGCGACACTTCACAAACTTCCGGTATGGCAAAAACTTAGCCAACATCAACAAGCAGTTTCATCTTTACACATGCGTGATATGTTTGCGCAAGATGCAAAACGTTTTGAAAAATTCAGCCTAAAATTTGCTGATATTTTGTTCGATTATTCAAAGCATCGCATCACAGATGAAACCTTACCTTTGCTGTTTCAATTAGCGCGTGAAGCCAAAATTGAAGACTGGCGCGATAAAATGTTCGCTGGCGAAAAAATCAACATCACCGAAAACCGAGCAGTGTTGCACACTGCATTGCGTAACCGCAGCAACAAACCAGTGATGGTAGACGGCCATGATGTCATGCCGGATGTGAACGCGGTGCTCGCACAAATGCGCCAGTTTTCTGACAAAGTGCGTGATGGTAGCTGGACCGGCTTTACTGGCAAACGTATCACCGACATTGTCAATATTGGTATCGGTGGCTCTGATTTAGGCCCGGTCATGGTGTGCGATGCGTTAAAGCCTTATGCAAGCCCTGCGCTCAATGTGCATTTTGTGTCTAACATCGATGGCGCACACTTAATGCGCGCACTCAACCAATGCAACCCTGAAACCACACTATTTATCGTGGCTTCTAAAACATTTACTACACAAGAAACCATGACTAACGCACGCTCAGCACGCGCATGGTTCTTAAAAGCAGCTAAAGATGATGTGCATGTCGCTAAGCACTTTGTAGCCTTATCTACTAACGCTAAAGCAGTTAAAGACTTTGGTATCGATATTGCCAATATGTTCGCATTCTGGGACTGGGTTGGTGGCCGCTATTCATTATGGTCGTCAATTGGTTTGTCTATTGCGCTGTATGTAGGCATGGATAATTTTGAATCTCTGCTCAACGGCGCTTTTGAAATGGATGAGCACTTTAAAAATGCTCCTTTAGAACAAAACATGCCAGTCATCATGGCGTTAATTGGCGTTTGGTATAACAACTTCTTTCATATTGATACGCAAGCCATTTTGCCTTACGACCAAGGCTTGTCGCGTTTTCCTGCTTATCTGCAACAAGCGGATATGGAAAGCAACGGTAAATTCATTTGCCGTGACGGCACACGCGTGCCATATAAAACTGGTCCGGTAGTATGGGGTGAGGCTGGCACCAACGGCCAACACGCGTTCTATCAACTGATTCATCAAGGCACACAAATTGTGCCAGCTGACTTCTTGATGCCAGTGCATAGCCACTACAAAGTGGGCGATAACGGCAATACACATCATAAAATCTTGCTGGCTAACTTCTTGGCACAAACGCAGTCATTGATGTTGGGTAAAACCAAACAACAAGCACGCACTGAGCTTGAGCAACAAGGCTTAAGCGGTGACGAGTTAGAAAGCTTGCTGCCGCACAAAGAGTTTGAAGGCAACCGCCCAACCACATCTATCGTGTTTGATGAACTCACGCCGAATACCTTGGCTAAGTTGATTGCTTTATATGAACACAAGATTTTTGTGCAAGGCATTATCTGGGATATCAACAGCTATGACCAATGGGGTGTTGAATACGGCAAGCAAATTGCACAACAGATTTTGCCACAGCTTATTAGCGATGAAGTAGTCAGTAACTACGATAGCTCTACTAACGGTCTAATTAATTACACTAAATCACTCAAAATAGACTAGCTTCTAGTTTAGAGCGCCGATGAATTTAAGCGTAATTGAAAGCTCGATGTAGGAATGCATCGAGCTTTTTTATTTTAAAAACGATGAGAACACACATGAAAGATTTTGACCAGTATCGCGCACATCCCAAAAAATTCTCACTTGACGATTTCGACCCGCGTGATAAATCTGAACGTCGTGGCAGCAAAGAAGAAAACGCAGCCGACCTAGTAAGACTTGCTATGGAAATTAACGCCCTGCAAGATATTTTACATGCTGAAGGCAAGCGTAAAGTGTTATTAGTGCTGCA
>NCHI01000134.1:1137-5139 GCA_002281815.1 Methylotenera sp. 24-45-7 | reverse complement strand
CTTGAGCTGACTGAAGACGGTGAAAAAGTACGCATTAGCCGCAACTTCACTTCTAATGCACCTATGCAACACTACGCACCCACTCAATATGCAATGGCGCCGCAAGCAGCACCTGCACCAGCTGTAGCGGTTGCAGCCGCTGAGGTTGAAGATGAGGGGCACGCAGTGAAATCGCCCATGGTAGGTACTTTCTACCGCTCACCGTCGCCTGACGCCAAAGCTTTCGTAGAAGTTGGTGACACCGTTGCTGTGGGTGACACTTTATGCATCATTGAGGCAATGAAGTTGCTCAATGAAATTGAGTCTGACAAAGCCGGTGTCATCAAAAAAATCTTAGTCGATAATGGTCAAGCCATTGAATACGGCGAGCCCCTGTTTATTATTGGCTAACATTATAAAAAGATTGGAATTTAACTTTCATGGCTATGTTTGACAAAATATTAATCGCGAACCGTGGTGAAATTGCACTACGCGTTCAGCGCGCATGTCGCGAACTTGGCATTAGAACGGTGGCTGTGCACTCAGAGGCAGACCGTGAAGCCAAATACGTTAAGCTGGCAGACGAATCTGTTTGTATCGGCCCCGCTCCTTCAAACCAAAGTTATTTAAATGTTCCGGCTGTGATTAGCGCAGCCGAAGTAACCGATGCGCAAGCAATTCATCCAGGCTATGGCTTTTTATCTGAAAACGCCGATTTTGCAGAACGTGTAGAGCAAAGTGGCTTTGTATTTATTGGCCCACGCGCTGAAACCATACGCTTAATGGGTGACAAAGTTTCTGCGAAAGACGCGATGCGTAAAGCAGGCGTACCTTGCGTACCGGGTTCTGAAGGTGCATTGCCGGATGACCCTGCCGAAATCATTAAAATTGCTAAGCAAATCGGTTACCCAGTAATCATTAAAGCCGCGGGCGGCGGTGGCGGTCGTGGTATGCGCGTTGTGCATACTGAAGCCGCATTGCTCACCTCTGTGAACATGACCAAAGCCGAAGCACAGGCTGCGTTTAGCAACCCCATGGTTTACATGGAAAAATATCTGGAAAAACCACGTCATATCGAAATTCAGATTTTGGCTGACCAGCACGGCAATGCAGTGTTTTTAGGTGAGCGTGATTGTTCGATGCAACGTCGTCACCAAAAAGTGATTGAAGAAGCACCGGCGCCATTATTAAACCCTAGATTGCGTGACAAAATTGGCGAACGCTGTGCTGAAGCTTGCCGAAAAATCAAATATCGCGGTGCGGGTACCTTTGAATTTTTGTACGAAAACAATGAATTTTATTTCATTGAAATGAACACTCGCTTGCAAGTTGAACATACCGTGACCGAAATGATTACTGGTATTGATTTAGTGCAACAGCAAATTTTTGTAGCCGCAGGTGAGAAATTAAAATTCCGCCAAAAAGACATTCAGTTACGTGGCCATGCCATTGAGTGCCGTTTAAACGCGGAAGATCCATATAGCTTTGTACCATCACCTGGCAAAATCAAAACGTTCCACATGCCAGGTGGCCCTGGTGTGCGTATTGATACACACGCCTACGCTGGCTACACCGTGCCGCCACATTACGATTCAATGATTGGTAAGCTCATCACTTATGGTGATACGCGTGACCAAGCCATCGCACGTATGCGTATTGCACTGTCAGAAATGATGATTGATGGCATTAACACCAATATTCCGTTACATGCTGAGTTAATGGCAGACGCGGCATTCCATCTTGGTGGCACTAGCATTCACTACCTTGAGCAAAAACTGGGTATTTACAATAAATAAGTTAGCATAAGTAAATTAGGCAAGTATGGCTTGGGTATCACTAAAAATTGAAGCACAGGATAACACCGCTGATTTAATTAGCGATACCCTGATGGAGCTGGGCGCATTGTCAGCGATTATTGAAGATGCGAACGCCGAAACCATTGATGAACAACCAATTTTCGGCGAACCTGGTGACCCTCCGCCTGGCATTTGGCAGCAAAATCTAGTCAGTGCCTTGTTTGATGAGGGCGTTGATGTCACAGCACTAATCGCTGAATTGCAGCTACAGACCAAGTTGCCTAAATTTTCTTACACCACAGTAATTATTCAGGAACAAGACTGGGTGCGCGCAACGCAATCTCAGTTTGATCCGATTAAAATCACTGATGACTTATGGATAGTACCAACATGGCACAGTGCTCCTAAACCTGACGCATTAAATATCATTTTAGATCCCGGATTAGCTTTCGGTACCGGCAGTCACCCTACTACGCACTTGTGTTTAGCATGGCTAACGCAAACTGTTAAAACTGGCCAATCCGTGCTGGACTATGGTTGTGGTTCAGGCATCTTGGCTATTGCTGCCAAAAAATTGGGAGCTGGCAAAGTAGTCGGCGTAGATATCGATACCCAAGCGATTCAATCCAGCCTTTATAACGCTGAACAAAATCAGGTATCAGCCGAGTTTTACACTGCTGCCCAATATCAATCTGAAGAGTTTGATATTGTAGTGGCGAATATATTATCCAGTGCGCTAAGTGTATTGGCGCCTGCACTTGCAACGGCATGCAAAGCTGGCGGGAAAATTGCGCTTTCTGGCATTTTGCGCGAACAAGAAGCTGCTGTTTCTGCTATTTATGCAGAGTGGTTTGACATGGAACCCGCGCAATATATGGACGCTTGGGTGTTGCTGACTGGCACTAAAAAATGCGCGTCATAACTCATTGTCCAGCCTGCCAAACTCAATTTTTTGCGACTGAAGAACAGCTTAACCAGCATGGCGGCAAGGTACGTTGCGGCCAATGCATGCATGTATTTGATGCTAAAGCGCAAATGGTGAATGTAGCAGCAGACAGCAACGAAAAATTAAACACTCCTGATGTAAACACAGATAACATCATTAGCGCTACCGAACCCTCTAAAGCTAAATCAAAAACTTCAAAATCTAAAAAAATACCTGATGCCCAACTACAGCAGCCAGCATATTTTGATGATATTTCCGGCAAATCAAAACTAAAACGCCAATTACCCGGCAATAAATTTAAACCTTGGTTATGGTGGTTAGCAGCGTTGATTGCTTTATTAGTCGCTATTGCACAAAGTGTGTATTTTTTGCGTAACGAAATTGCAATTTATTATCCGCAATTTAAACCACTTTTAATCAACGGCTGCCAAATGTTAAATTGCAAAATTCAGCTACCCAAGCAAATTGAATTTATTGTGATTGATGATTCAGACATGCAAGAAGATGCTGAACGTAGCGGTTTGATTTATTTTTCAACCACTTTGATTAACACTGGTAACCATACGGTAGCTTTTCCTGATTTGGAATTAACGCTCACTGACACGCAAGAGAACCCCGTATTGCGGCGTTTATTTAAACCAGCTGAATACCTTATCACACAAGCTTTAGTTGACGATGGTTTTAAAGCCCGTGCAGAAGTGAAAATTAAACTAGCCATGACTACCAGCGGTGCGCCCGTGAGTGGCTATCGAGTGTTTGTAACCTACTAATCGGTTTTGCTTACTAGTCAGGTTTTTTCTTGTGTTTTCACTATCATCTGTAAACAGTTAGACTTAATCAATCTAATTGCATCGGCAACACTCGTCACCGCCAGCTCTCTTGCATAACTTTTACGCCAGGCCAGCGCCACTCTTCTTGATGGCACAGGATCATCAAACGGAATGACTTTCACCAGCGGATTAATGTAACGCTCTGTCGCAGCGCTGCATGGCAGTACCGTAACACCTAGATTTGACGCCACCATATTGCGTATAGTTTCTAAAGAGTTGCCCTGCAACACCTGACCTTTACGCGACAAATCCGGGCAAGCGAGCAAAACCTGATGGCTATAACAATGGCCGGTATTTAATAACAGCACGTTTTCGTCTGCCAGCTCTTCGGCTTTAATCGATTTACGTTTAGCCCACGCATGATCAACCGGCACCATCACCACATACTTCTCATCATATATCGGCATGGTGTTGATGCCCGGCACATCAAATGGCAAGGCAACCACCGCGG
>NCHI01000134.1:0-1110 GCA_002281815.1 Methylotenera sp. 24-45-7 | reverse complement strand
AGTTGAGTTTCTAACTGTGCAGTTAAGTTTTCTTCAATATCCAGCGGCATATCTGGCGCAGTTTTGCGCAAAATCGGGATGATTTCCGGCAACAAATATGGCCCTACCGAGTAAATCAAACCTAACCTGAATGCGCCGCTTAGCTGGTTATTGCCTTGCTTAGCAATTTCACGGATGTGATTTACTTCTTCCAGTGCCTTAATCGCCTGCTCTATGATTTTTTCACCGATTAAGGTCGGACTGATATCGGTGCGGCTACGCTCAAAAATCATCACACCTAAGTCTTCTTCAAGCTTTTTAATTGCCAAACTTAACGCAGGCTGGCTTACAAAGCACTTTTCAGAGGCACGTCTAAAATTGCGCTCTTTGGCTACTGCTACGACAAAACGTAATTCGCTTAAGGTCATGTGATATCAGCTTGTAAATTGATAAGTCTAGTATATCAACAATAGCCAAAGTTACAATTCTACAAATCAGTGTTGCTTTTGATTTCTGGTGGCCAGCAGGCTTAATAAAATACTAGTGCCTATAACCGCTACGACTACCGCTAAAGAAACAGCCACAGGTACCTTAAACCATTCCACAATCAGCATTTTTGTACCTACAAACATCAGCACCACTGCTAAACCAAATTTCAGCAAATGAAAACGCTCCGCCATATCTGCAAGTAAAAAATACAGTGCGCGTAATCCCATAATCGCAAAGATATTTGAAGTGAACACAATAAACGGGTCGTCAGTAATTGCGAAAATAGCCGGTATGCTGTCCATGGCAAAAATCACATCAGAAAACTCGATTAACACCAGCACTAAAAACATAGGCGTAAACCAGCGCACACCTTTATCCATAATCCAAAACTTGTCACCATGGTAATCAGACGTCACGCGCAAATGTTTTTTAACCCATTTTAATAAAGGATTGTTAGCCAGATCCGGTTCATGATCAGCAAATACAAACATTTTAATACCGGTTATCAGCAAGAAGGCACCGAACACATACAGCACCCAATGGAATTCCGCAATGAGCCATGCGCCCAAAAGTATCATCAGCGCCCGCAAAACAATGGCACCCAGCACGCCGTATACTAAAACACGTTTTTGATATTCTAAA
>NCHI01000133.1 GCA_002281815.1 Methylotenera sp. 24-45-7 | reverse complement strand
TATTGTTGAAGCTGGCGCCATTATTAAAAACTGTATCGTTGAAGATTACACGCGCTTAAGCAGCATGGCTAACCTGCAAGAAAAGATTATTTTTGGCTCAAAATGTATTGATCCAATATTGGAAACGCAGGTAGATATTAGCGAAGCCAAGCTGGAGTATATGATTGAAGATTCACGCAAGTTGTCTTAATGGCAGCTGTTGGCATCTGGCTTAAGTGTTAGTAATTAGATTTCCTGAAAATATCGCCTTCCGGTTTTAAATCAAAGGCGATGCAAATTCTTTCTTCGTTAGAATTAAACGGGATAGTGCGGTGAAACAGCGAGGATGGAAATAGCACGATATCACCCACTGCCGGTGATGCAATGCCGACTGGAAAGTCATCATGATTTTGCGGGTAATTGTCACCATGTAGACCATATTCAAAGCAGCCCTCAAGCGGATCTTGCTTGAGGGTGGGCAATACCAAATATACAGCACCACTAATCCAACCAACTTCATGAATATGGCGGTCTACAAAACCACCGCTGCGCAATCTCACGTACCATGAGCTGGTGAATTCTAGTTGTTGCGGAAACGATTTGATCAGCTCGCAATCTGCGCCCGCAAACCGATTTTTGTAGTGAATAAACTCCTGACGCACTAATTCGCCAAGTTTTCTAAATGAGGCTTCAGGGCGTTTAAACAAATTGCCTGCGGATTGCTTGCCATTGATAATCATGCCTTGCGCACGCCCTTCAATCGCGGTGTTGTTAATGTCGTTTAATAAATCTTTTAAAAACTGACTATTGGGTTCGGCTAGCTCTCTAATACTATTTTGGTATACGAAATCAAAGCCATTTTTGCAAAAATTGTAGTTGTCTGGCGTGCCAAAATTTCTTGCGTAGTGTGTTGATAGCGTTTGCAAAAACGGCGCATTATGTTTTTGATGGGTGCTGCTGATGTTGTCTAAACGGCTTTTAAATTCATCAAAGCGTTTGGCTTTATATAAGCAATATAAAGCGCGCTCCTGCCAGTCATCTAATTGCGAGCGTTCTAAAAACTCTGCGGCCTCATCAAAGCGCCCGGCCAAATACAAAAACTCACCCATATTGTAATTGGCACCTGCATGATTGGGGTTAAGCGCCAAGGTGTCTTGGTAGCTTTTGATGGCGTCTTCCATATTGCCTTGATCGCGTAGGCATTCCCCCAAGTAATTATGCGCATCTGCATAATTAGGAAATAGCGCAATCGCTTTTTTGAAGTGTGTAATCGCGTCATCCAGCTTGCCTTCATCTCTGAGCGCAGTGCCGAGATTGAAGTGCCCACGCGGATCTTCATGAATACGCAGTGCGCTTTGGTAGTATTTGATGGCCTCTTCTAGCAAGCCTTGTTTTTGCAATACGGTGCCTAAGTTGCCATAAGCTTCAAAAAAATTCGGGTTGAGTGCAATCGCTTGTCGGTAGTGCTGCGCGGATTGTTCAAGCTGCCCTACATTGGCTAGTGCTATGCCTAAGTTAAAATGCAAATCTGGATTGTTAGGCTGCAAAGTGAGTGCTTTGCTGTAATTTTTTGCAGCATCGGCAAACTTAGATAAGCCGTCTTGTGCAATACCTAATATGTTGTAAAGAATAAATGTATTGGGGTAGCGTGCAACTAGTTTGTTGGCAGCAAGCTCTGCTTCAGCGAGTTTGCCGCTATTGAGCAGCTGCAATACTGGCTGCATTTCGAACTGACTAGGTTGTTGAGAAGACTGTGCTTGTTTTGCCATGATAGTAGTTAGCCCGTGTTCACTAAATTTGCGCTAGGTATTCTAAAACAAAATTATTCTTCATGTCTTTGCAATCGGTTAGCAAGTTGACGTAAGAATTGCATCGCGACTTTTGGTTCATCCAACAATAAGGTTTCAATATTGTCGGTGTTAATAATAATCACATCGGCAGTCTCCGAGGCAACCAGCGCATCTGCAATAGTAGGTGTATTGGACAGCATTGCCATTTCACCAAAATAGCTACCGGGCGCAATGCTGCGTAATAGTTTGCCATTGTGGATGAGCTGAATTTCCCCGCTCAGTAAGTAGTAAAGCTGATAACTCGTATCGCCATAGCGAAAAACATAATCATCTTTGTTGTAGGTTTTGCCGTAGCTCTGCATCAATCTTTTGATGTAATTCACTTTGCCGGTGAGCTGGTTGGTGATGTTATTTTCAAACAAACCTTTTAATAGTAATACGTCCTTTTTTCTTAAAGTAGCAATCAGCTCAGTGCCCAATAAGAACACCGCAAAATTGAAATACAGCCAAGTGATGGAGATGAATAGGTTTTTCATACCTCCAAACAAAGCGCCATAAGATTGATTCACGGATAAAAATAAAGTAAACGCCGGGCGCATAAGCAACCATAAAATCGCCGTAAACAGCGCGCCTATGATGATATGGCGCACATTAAGCCGTACCGGAAAAAACGCTAAGTAAAAGGTTGCTATTAATATCGTGGTGAGTATCAGGGAAATCAGCGTTGCTAAAATGCCATGCTCTAATAATTGATTGCTGGCACCTAAAAAAGCCAATACTTTTTCTAGCATCAAGCCTGCAAAAGTAAATAAAAAGAACAGCAACAACATGCCAAGTATGGCGAAAATGTCTTTCACTTTGCGTTTAACAAACGATGGCGCTTCAACTAAGCTGGCAATGTTGTAAAACGCGGCACGCATTGAGCTGGCGAGCGGTGTGATTGACCATAGCAGCACAAACAAACCTAGCGCCCCCCAAGCCGCTTTCTGGTTAGCTGTGTTATACACTTCTACCATGATGGCGCTACTGAGTTGCGGTACTAAGTTTCCAGTGATAATCGCCAGTTTGACGATGGCATAGTCGGAGCTAAAAACCAGTTGGCTGAGTAAAAAGAACATCAGCAATACCAGTGGAATCAGTGCGAACATTGCATAAAACGAAAGTGACGCAGATAAGCCAAATGCGTTATGGCGCTGAAACGCTTTAAACATTTCAAACAACACAAATACAGGCGTGTTGTAACGCTGATTTGCGTACGCATCTCGCGGCAGATTAATTGCGCTATTTAAGTTGGCTTTAAGATGCGAATTAGATGCTGTATTAGCAGTTATTTTTTTCATGCGGATCACACTAAAATATTACAAGCAATAAATCACTTGTTCTGGGCAAGAATCAATTTGAATTTTTCAGTCGCAGCAACAAGCGCTGAGGTGGTGCCGGCCTCCATTGCTGAATGACCAGCATCACTAATCATATGAAATTCAGCATGTGGTAATGCCTGGCTTAGTTCCCATGCGGTGACTGGTGGGCAGACCATATCGTAGCGACCTTGTACTATTATGGTAGGTATGTGTGCGAGTGTCTGTTTTGCTTCAGTAAAAAAGTCGCGATGGCCGATGAAGCAACCGTGCTCGATGTAATGTATCTGAACTCTGGCGCGTGCTAATTCGATATCGCCATTAACTTCGTTGTCACTGACCGTCGCCGCTCTCGGCAATAAGGTCATGATATTACCTTCATAGTTATTCCAGCGTATCGCGGCGGGAATACTGATATTTTTGTCATCAGAAAAAATTAACGCTTTATATGCAACTAGTGGGTTTGCGCGCGCATGCTCAGGTAATGGCTCGCATAAGTGATGCCAAGCTTCTGGAAAAAAGGCTTTTACTTCTCCTAAAAACCAGTTTAATTCAGATGCACGGCTTAAGAACACGCCACGTAAAATCAAACCACTCACATGGTCAGCATGTTTAAGAGCGTATGCCAACGCCAATGTGCTGCCCCAAGAGCCACCAAATACCAGCCATTGATTGATGCCTAATGACTGACGAATTAACTCAATATCGTTGACCAGATCGTCAGTGGTGTTGTTTTTTGTTTCTCCAAGAGGTGTGCTTCTGCCACAACCACGTTGGTCAATCAAAATAATTAAATAATATGCAGGGTCAAAAAAGCGACGTTGTGTAGGGTTGCAGCCACTTCCAGGGCCGCCATGCAGAAAAACCACAGGCACGCCTTGTGGATTGCCACACA
>NCHI01000132.1 GCA_002281815.1 Methylotenera sp. 24-45-7 | reverse complement strand
AAAACAAAACAGTAGTCATACGCGCCTTTATTGCACTGATGGTGCTCACTGCCATCTGGGGTTATAACTGGGTAGTGATGAAAAGCGCCTTGGAATATGCCGGGGCGTTTCAATTTGCCGCGCTGCGCACAGTGATAGGTGCAGTTTGCCTATTTGCAGTGGTGTTATATATGCGCAAACCACTGCGCGTGAAAGAAATGCCTACGCTGATATGGCTTGGCATATTACAAACCAGTGGTTTTACCGGCTTACTGATTTGGGCGTTGGTAGAAGGCGGTGCAGGTAAAACCGCAGTGCTGACTTACACCATGCCGTTCTGGGTGATGGTGTTGGCGTGGCCATTGTTAGGTGAAAAGCTGCGTGGTATGCAGTGGCCGGCTGCCATCTTATCTACCATGGGGATGCTGTTTATATTAGACCCGCTGCATTTGGGTACCGATAAATTCAGTATGTTTTTGGCAGTCATGTCAGGTGTGTTTTGGGCAACGTCGGTAATTGTGGCTAAAAAACTGCATCAACGCGCACCGGAGCTGGATTTGCTGACGTTAACCGCCTGGCAAATGTTATTTGGCTCTATTCCGTTGGCGGTAGCGGCATTGATTATTCCTGCACCTGAAATTCAATGGACGCCTTATTTCATCGGCGCGATAATATTCAATTCGGTGTTTTGTAACGCTCTAGCTTGGTTATTGTGGCTTTATGCCTTGCAGCGTTTGAGCGCAGGTGTTGCCAGCATGTCATCTATGCTGGCACCGGTGATAGGCGTAGTTGCCGCATGGCTGCAGTTGAATGAAATACCCACGATGCACGAGCTCATCGGTATGGCCTTGATTGCTGCATCATTAGTGATTATTTCTGTTATCAGCATACGTAAACATACACCTATAGACCCTGCCATGGCGCAAGATTAAGCATTCATTACCATGTAAGTTAGTCTTTACTTATTAGCCGCTATATAGCCCTGCAATGCCTGTGATAAAATCGCTTTTATTTGATTGTATTTTAAGGTTGCAGACATGGCTGGTCATAGTAAGTGGGCAAATATTCAACACCGCAAGGGTCGTCAAGACGCGAAGCGCGGCAAAATTTTCACTAAAATTATTAAAGAAATCACGGTTTCAGCACGTCTAGGTGGCGGTGATACCAATATGAACCCACGCCTGCGTGCGGCGGTGGCGTTGGCAAAAGAAGAAAACATGCCTTCAGACAACATCACGCGCGCGATTAAAAAAGGCACTGGTGAGCTAGAAGGTGTGAACTACGAAGAAATTCGTTATGAAGGCTATGGCATCAACGGTGCCGCCATTATTATTGATTGCTTAACTGACAACAAACAGCGCGCGGTAGCCGATGTGCGCCATGCGCTGACTAAGTTTGGCGGTAATTTAGGCACGGATGGCTCAGTAGCGTTTATGTTCAAACACTGTGGCAGCTTGGTCTATGAGCCTGGCACTTCGGAAGACAAAGTGATGGAAGTCGCACTAGAGGCTGGTGCCGAAGACGTGATGAGCAATGAAGACGGCAGCATTGAAGTCATTACTGCACCGGGTGATTTTGTGGCAGTAAAAGAAACCATGGAAGCGGCTGGCTTGAAAGCAGTGTTGGCAGAAGTCACCATGAAAGCTTTAAACGAAGTGGAATTCACCGGTGACGATGCAGTGAAAATGCAGAAAATTCTGGATGCTCTGGAAGACTTGGACGATGTGCAAGACGTTTACACTTCAGCGGTGCTGGAAGATTAAATCTTCTTGATCATTTTGATGCCATCGAGAAACGCTTGGAACACATCAGAATTTTAGGCATCGATCCGGGCTTGCGCCTCACCGGCTTTGGTGTGATTGAAAAAGTCGGTGAAAAAATCATCTACGTTGCGAGTGGCACCATTAAAACCGCCAGCGGAAAAAAGAACGTGATTGCGGGTGAGGATGATAGAGAAGAGCTTCCCGCACGTTTAAAAATCATTTTAGATAGCCTGTTTGAAGTCATCGATACCTATAACCCCAACCAAGTAGCCATTGAAAAAGTGTTTGTAAACGTCAATCCGCAGTCTACTTTGCTACTTGGTCAGGCGCGTGGCGCTGCAATCAGCGCTGCAGTGATTCGTAATTTGAGTGTGGCCGAATACACTGCCTTGCAGGTCAAGCAGGCAGTAGTGGGCAACGGTCATGCACAAAAAGAGCAAGTGCAAGAAATGGTGAAGCGTTTGCTCAATTTGCCCGCAGCACCAAAGCCTGACTCAGCCGATGCCTTGGCTTGCGCAATTTGTCACGCGCACGGTGGGCAAGGTTTAGGCAAACTGGCAACGGCTGGCTATCGCGTGCGTGGTGGCCGGTTAATTTAATGTGCCCGATTCACTTCTTGAGTTATTTTTCTCCCCCAAGTTTCAACCGCCAACTTTCAGAAGAGTGTATAGCTTGCCTGTTAGGCTAGGCATGCGCTATTGTTGAGCATTATTTAGTACAGGAACTCGCATGATTGGTCGCTTACATGGAACGCTACTCGAAAAAACACCGCCTTTGGTGTTGATAGACTGTAATGGCGTGGGTTATGAGTGCGAAGTGCCGATGAGCACATTTTACAATTTACCAGCCATCGGTGAAAAAGTCGTGATGTTGACGCATTTCGTGGTGCGCGAAGATGCGCAGCTGTTATATGGTTTCGGTACTAATCAAGAGCGCGCAACATTCCGTCAGTTGTTGAAGGTAAATGGCATCGGTGCCAAGTCAGCACTGTCAATTTTGAGCGGTTTGTCGATTGATGAACTGGTGCAGGCGGTGGCGCTACAGGAAACAACCATGCTGACACGCGTGCCGGGTGTAGGTAAAAAAACAGCCGAACGTCTGTTGCTGGAGCTAAAAGATAAATTTACCATTGATGGCGTAGCCGCGATGAATTCCAATCAACCAAAATCTGCCAGCAGCGACGTGCTCAACGCCTTATTAGCCTTGGGTTATAACGAGCGTGAAGCGATGTCCTCGGTAAAATTGCTGGATAAAGATGTGAGTGTCACCGATGGTATAAAGCAGGCGTTAAAATTGCTTTCTAAATGAGTAGCAAGTCGCATTTTTAATGCTAATTTTTGGGTTAGAATCTAGCCATGCCATTAAACATAAGCCAACTAGATTTAATGCCTAACCTACTGCGTTTAAGATTAGGTGATTTATGATTAATACCAACCAAATTGCGCGTATTGCTTTAATTACACTGCTGATTATTGGTTGTTTTTATGTGTTGCGCCCATTTATGGCGGCAGTTTTATTTGCTGCGGTATTTTGTGTGTTCACTTGGCCACTGTATAACCGCGTTTGGCTACGCTTAGGCAAACGCGATGGCTTGGCCGCAATGACCATGACCTTGTTTCTGGCAGTGGCGATTATTCTCCCTATGGCCTACCTGGCCACTAACCTAGCTGAATCAGCTGCCATTCTGATTGATGAGGCTCAAGTCACATTACAAAATTTACAACCACAAGCGCCAGATTGGCTAAGTAATTTACCGCTCATTGGTGAGCAGCTTGCAGAGGCTTGGCAGCGTGCAGTGGTGAGCCACGAAGAGCTGATGAAGTTAATCAGTCAATATGCAGAGCCATTGCGCAAACTCATTTTGAATGCGGTGCAAATGATGATGGGCGGTTTTTTGCAGTTGCTACTCGTGGCGTTTGTGGCATTCTTTTTCTATCGCGATGGGCGTCGACTGAGTCAGGGGGTATCGCTCATGGTGCACAGACTGGGTGGCGAACTCGGTGAAGAAATGCTTACGCTGTCTTGCAGTACCGTTAAAGGTGTCATGTTAGGCATATTTGGCACCGCGTTGGCGCAATCATCTGTGGCTTTATTCGGGTTTTGGCTGGCTGGCGCGCCCATGCCATTGCTGCTGGCACTTGCGACTTTTTTCTTATCGGTCATTCCGATTGGCCCGCCATTGGTGTGGGGTGGCACTGCATTGTGGTTATACAATCATGGCGATCATGGTTGGGCAATTTTTATGGCCTTATATGGATTGCTCGCCATCAGTACAGTAGATAATGTGATAAAACCGATACTGATTAGCCACTCCTCGCATCTGCCGTTA
>NCHI01000131.1 GCA_002281815.1 Methylotenera sp. 24-45-7 | reverse complement strand
ACAAATGGCTGCAATGCCTTACTCACTGGATGTATGGGTTTATCCAAGTATAAATTCTTAATTTCATCTTTCCACCACGCCAATTTAACTTGCGCGACTTTAAGCTCGGAATACTCATCGACAATATCGTCAACTTCACGGCAAAACGCGTATAGCGCAGTAATGGCTTCGCGTTTCTGTTTGCTAAGAAACATGAAACTATAATAAAAGCTTGATCCGCTTTTTGCGGTTTTTTGCTGGCAGTACTGCTGTGGCGTCATAGAGTTTTTATTGGATTTAAAATTAAAGTTTAAATAAGGATTTTGTAAATATAAGCAGCCAGTCGCTAAAATTTAACGTGGGGCGGTGATTAAACACATCACCATTGACTTTGGTTATTTTGGTGATGATACGTTCCCCGCCAGCAATAATCATGCGCATTTCAAAGCCGATACGACCTTTAAGTATTTTGCCTAATGGTTTACCAGATTTGAGCAGAGTGCTAACACGCTGCAAGTTAAACTGCATAAAAGTTTGCCAAGCCTTATCAGGCATTTGCATACCAAGCACATATTGATTGATCTGCTGCTCAGCAATGCCAAATTGCGATAGTTCGTCCAGGCACATATAAATACGCTGTTTTTCCGCATTCTTTTGGAAATCAATCGCGATATCTTGCAGGAAATTAATGATTTGTAATGCACTGCAAATATTGTCAGACAGCTGTATGTTATTTGGACTTGAAGCCTGATACAGATGCAATAGCAAACGACCTATAGGATTGGCTGAGCGGCGGCAATAGTCTAATACTTCAGTAAAGTTTTGATAACGTGTTTTAACTACGTCTTGGCTAAAAGCATCTAGCAAATCATAAAATGGTGCAAATGGCAGTTTTTTAGCGCTAATCATGCGTCCAAGCACTGCAAAAAACTGGCTGTTGGGCTTGATATAGGCCTGCAATAAATCAAGTTCTGCCTTAAAACCATCCAGTAACTCCAAACGTTGCGCGATAGGCAAATCACCTTCGTCTGCAAAATCGTCCGCTTGTCTGGCAAAACTATAAATTAAGCTGATTGGTTCGCGTAGGCTTTTTGGTAAAAATACAGAGGCAACGGGAAAATTTTCATAATGCTGACTGGCATGCTCAAGACTTTGCTGGGTGACCTCACGCACTACAAAATTCGTCTTGGTTTTGTTTTCTGTCATGGCGAGAGTATGCCATAAAATGTTAGCCAAGTTAGCGCTTAAACACCATTCTGCTGCCAGTTTTTTTATGTGAATATTTATGCAAAAACCTAACGAAGCTTTGTTAAAATGAAATAAATCATATTTGAGAATGCTCATGCTAGCGATTATTGGCGGTACCGGCTTAACAGAATTAGAAAACTTGCGCGTCAATAAACGTGTCATTGTGCGCACGCCTTATGGCGAGCCATCACAACCACTTATATTTGGTGAGATATGTGGTGGCGAAGTCATCTTTTTAGCGCGTCATGGCATGGGGCATACCATCCCTCCACATGAAGTGAATTATCGCGCGAATATTTATGCCCTGCATTTGCAAGGTGTGACAGAAATTGCCGCAGTAGCTACGGTAGGCGGCATACATCCTGACTTATCCTCTGGTGTGATTGCATTACCGCACCAAATTATTGACTACACGCATGGGCGTCAAAATACTTATCATGACGGTATCAATAATCCAGTAAAACATATCGATTTTACTGAGCCATACTGTTCAAAGTTACGTGCAAAAATTGAGCAAGCGGCACTTAGCATAGGAGAAAATTTGGTGAATACTGGTGTTTATGCAACCACGCAAGGCCCTCGCTTAGAAACCGCTGCTGAAATCAATAGGTTGGAGCGCGACGGCGCGACTATGGTAGGTATGACAGGTATGCCAGAGGCAGCACTTGCGCGCGAATTGGGTATTAGTTATGCGGCAATCTGCCCAGTTGCTAATTATGCTGCGGGCCGCGGTGATAGCCTGCATGCGATTGATTACGAAGAAGTCGTGGCAAATGTTAATCAAACAATGGTGCGTGTCAGAAAAATCATTGCGCAGCTAATGACGCAACATTACTGTGTAGTTAATTAAACTTTGTAGCTAACTAAGCTGTGTAGTCAACTCACTTAATTTTAAGTTTTATTTTATACAATAGGTCAATATGGCAGTTAGAGATGTTTTGCGCATGGGTGAGCCAGTGTTGTTGCAAAAAGCAGCCGCTGTAGAAACGTTTGATACGCCTGAGTTGCATGCGCTGATACAAGATTTGGAAGATACCATGAAGCATATGAATGGTGCAGGTATTGCTGCGCCGCAAATTGGCGTTAGTCAACGCGTGGTGATATTCGGTCAAAAAGAAACCGACAGTAGTAAAAACCCACGTTACCCAGATGCGGATGCAGTTCCCTACACAGTACTGATTAATCCAGTACTAACACCCATAGGCACGGGGATGGAAGACGGCTGGGAAGGGTGCTTATCAGTGCCCGGTATGCGCGGTGTGGTGCCGCGCTATACGCGCCTGCATTACGCAGGCTTTGATCAGTTCGGTCATGCAATTGACCGTTTGGTTAGCGGTTTTCACGCCCGTGTCGTACAACATGAGTGTGATCATCTTGACGGCATTTTGTATCCCATGCGTATTAGTGATTTAAAAGATTTTGGATTTAGTGATGTTTTTTTTCCAAATCAGGATTTCCAAGATGATTAATTTGTTGCTATAATGCGGCCTTCGTTTCGTAAGAGGCGAATAAGACTGGAAGAGTGGCAGAGCGGTTTAATGCTACATTCTTGACAATCTGCTTGCGAAGGCAAGCAGATTGCGGTGTAAACTAATATTCACGCAGTGAATGTTATGTCGGAGCCAAAACTGTGCCGATTGCAAATCGGCGTGGTGCATGTGAAGTGAATATTTATAAGGAAGAGTGGCAGAGCGGTTTAATGCTACAGTCTTGAAAACTGTCGTGGGTTCACGCCCACCGTGAGTTCGAATCTCACCTCTTCCGCCAAATTTTAAATGCCGCTTTAACCAGCGGCATTTGTTTTTGCAGTAATTACTTTTTTAAGGATAAAGCAATGAGCCAAATTATTATTGACCATAACCCAACACAAGAAAAGCTGAAAGAATTAGGCGTATCTAGCTGGTCTATTTGGGATTGTGCCCCTTCTAAATTCCCACTAGATTTCACCATGACAGAAAGCGCTTACGTGTTGGAAGGTGAAATTCGCGTAACGCCACAAGGTGGCGAAACTGTTGTAATTAAAGCAGGTGATTTTGTGGTGTTTCCTAAAGGTTTGAAATCAAACTGGGAAGTTACTAAGCAATTGAAAAAACACTACAAACACTCATAATTGCAATTTGTTGAGTAAAGCATAAAATTAAGCCTTGAGTAATCAAGGCTTTTTTGTTTTTGGCGAGGTGAAAAAATGAGCAAAATTATTGTTGAAAAACCAACTGCTGAAAAGTTAGCAAGCTTAGGTGTTAGCCGCTGGCCAACTTGGTCAAAAGAAGTATCGCAGTTTCCATGGAGTTTCGGTTCACAGGAAATCGCCTACATTCTTGAGGGTGAGGTTACAGTAACCCCAAATGGTGGTGAGCCGGTGAGTTTTGTTGCGGGTGATTTAGTGACTTTTCCTGCGGGCATGGCATGCACATGGCAAGTGAAAAAGGCCTTACGCAAGCACTATCAGTTAGGTTAGATATTGCTTAATAATGATTGCTGTAGCTGTTGAATTTGCTCAGCATTAAGTTTTTCGCCGTTTCTTGCAGAAATCAGGAACGTATCTTCTACGCGATTCCCCAGCGTATTAATTTTTGCATTGTGCAGGGCCACATGATGCTGCAAAAACTGCTGAGCTACAGTAGCCAATAAACCTGGTCTGTCGTTGGTCACCATGTCCAGCAAAGTCTGATTATTTTCAGGCTCATCTCGAATGGTCAGTTGTGCTTGTATCGGCATGTGTTTTACTTGACGCGAGATTCGACCTTTAAGCGGCGACTCCAGTGTTTCTTTGCCGCTGAGCTTTTCTGTGAGCTGGGTTTCAATGAATTTAAGCAAGCCGCTATAACTCACTGACTTGTTATCCTGATCGAGGATAATGAAGCTATCCAGCGCGTAGTCATGTTTGGTGGTGTAAAT
>NCHI01000130.1 GCA_002281815.1 Methylotenera sp. 24-45-7 | reverse complement strand
TACGCTGCACAGCGTAACCCTGCATTATATGAGCTACTGGTTCTGTTTGATGCCTTGCGTGCAGGTAGTGCACGTGAACGTAATTTAGCGCAAGCAATGTTGAGTGAGCGATTAAGCGCATGAGCATAAATGCAAACGACCCCAATGTAATGTTGCTGGAAATAGTTGCGCAACATTTAGGCGATGCTTTACATAAGCAAATGGTATTTGTAGGTGGCGCTGTAGCTGGCTTGCTGATTACCGACCCCGCCATGCCAGCGATCAGGCCTACTGATGATGTGGACATTGTGGTGCAAGCCACCGTTTTACATGAGTATCATTTGGTTGAGGCCGCTTTATTTGCACGCGGGTTTGTGCATGATATGCAGTTAGATGCGCCTATCTGCCGTTGGCGCATCGGCCCAATTGCAGTCGATGTAATGCCGATGGATGAACGTGTATTGGGCTTTTCTAACCGCTGGTATCCATTAGCAGTTAGTACTGCTGAATACTTTGCTCTGCCAAGTGGTTTAAACATCAGATTAATTCAAGCGTCTGTGTTTATTGCGACTAAATTAGAAGCTTTTGCAAACAGGGGTAACAGTGACTTTTTATTTAGCCATGATTTAGGTGACTTAATTGCAGTGATTGATGGCAGAGAGACATTGTTAGATGAATGCAGACTGCATGCACCTCCGCTACTTGAGTACTTACAGGCTCAATTTTCAGCACTGCTTGCGAATCGTCAATTTATGCAGGCACTTTCCGGGCATTTGTCGCCTGACAGTGCAAACCAAAGCCGCCTGCCGTTGCTGGAGCGCAAACTTCGTGAGTTAGCAAGCTTGGCATAACAGATTTGTAATCTGTTAAATTTTTTTAAGCTACGTGACTAAAAACAACAAAAATACTTAGAAAAAACAAATCTTTCACCATTTGCTCGCTACTTTAATCCCGCCTTCTCACCACCATCACACTTGGCACTTGCTGCAACAAACCTAACAGCCGATTGAGTTGCTGCAAATTGGGGATGTCGATTGAAAACTGCATTAGCGCCATATGATTGCGGCTAACGGTATTCGCTCTGGTAGCGTTCACCTTTTCACGCGCGAACAAGTCGCTAATATCGCGCAGTAGCCCTTGGCGATCTTCTGCTTCAATTTCAATATCAATGTTGGTGCTGAAACTAAGGCCAGCGCCCCATTTTGCGTTTAACACGCGGTCGCGTCTTTCATCGGGTAGCCGACCTATGAATCCGCACGCTGCACGATGGATAGTGACGCCATGATCACGCGTTAAATAGGCCACTATCGCATCAGACGGCATAGGTTTGCAGCACTTGGCAAAAGTGGTTTGCAGGTTGCCCACTCCCTCAATGACGATGCCGTTTTCAGCTTGGGTAGTGGTATGGCGCTTGGCAGGGACTTTAAGCACCAACTCTTCAGCTTTGGGTGAAACAAACTCCTGAACCGCCAATGTTAGCTGATGCTCGCTTACATCACCACGGCCAATTGCGGCTAGGCAATCTTCTAATTTTTGAAAATGCAGTTTCTGTGCGACTTTTTCTTGATTAACCGCTACCGCACCCGCGCGATGTAATTCACGATCTAACTTTGCTCTGCCCTGCGCTACATTTTCATCGAAATTTTGAAGTTTGAACCACTGCCGCACTTTGGCACGTGCACCTGGTGTTTGCAAATAGCCAAACGATGGGATTAGCCAATCGCGGCTAGGTGAGCCATGTTTGGAAGTTAAAATTTCTACACGTTGCCCGTTTTGCAACTTGGTTGCCAGCGGCACGATGCTGCCATTGATTTTTGCACCACGCGTGCGGTGCCCCAACTCGCTGTGCAGCGCGTAAGCAAAGTCGATAGGCGTGGCGCCTTTGGGCAGATCGATCACTTTGCCCTGTGGCGTGAGCACATAAACACGGTCTTGAAACAATTCACTATTAAACTGATCCAGCATATCGCCACTATCACTAACGTCATCTTTCCAATCAAGAATTTGGCGTAACCAAGCGATTTTTTCATCAAACTTAGCGTCAGATTTCGCGCCTTCTTTATAGCGCCAATGCGCGGCCACACCCAATTCAGAATGATGATGCATTTCAAATGTGCGAATCTGCACTTCCAACGCCAAGCCTAGCGGCCCAATCACGGCCGTGTGCAATGAGCGGTAATTATTACTTTTAGGGCGGGCAATATAATCGTCAAATTCGCCGGGAATCGGCTGCCACAAACTGTGAATCATCCCCAGCACGCTGTAGCAATCTTTGATGTCTTCAACCAGCACACGCACCGCACGCACATCATAAAGCTGCGTGAAATCCAGATGCTTGTTTTTCATCTTTTTCACAATGCTGTAAATGTGTTTAGGGCGCCCGCTGACATCCCCCTCAATACCGGCCATGTTTAACTCGGATTTGAGCTGAGATACCACGTCTACAATATATTGTTCGCGATCAACACGTCGCTCATCCAGCATTTTGGCGACTTGCTTATAAAGTTGCGGCTCAAGATACCTTAGCGAGAGGTCTTCTAACTCCCATTTAATCTGCCAGACACCCAGGCGATTTGCCAGCGGTGCAAAAATACCCTGCGTTTCGCGTGCAATGCGTTGCTGCAACGCTGGCGCCAACTTAGATAAATGACGTAATGTTTGCGTACGTTCCGCCAGCTTAATCAGCACCACACGAATATCCTGCACCATCGCCAGCAGCATTTTGCGTAAGCTTTCAATTTGCTGTGCTTGATTAGGATTGTTTTGGCGCGCGTCATGCATGCCACCTATTTCGCTAAATTCCTGAATTTTCTCCATGCGGGCAATGCCCTCTACCAAGCTGGCAATGCTGTTGCCAAACTGTGACTGCAGCATTTCTTGACTATCATTTTGGTAATCTGGAACAGCATGCAAAATAGCGGCGGCGATTGTTTCTGCATCCATATTCATCTGCATCAAAATCGCTGCCGTACCCACTGCATGTTGTATGAGTGGTAAACCTGTTAGCCCGACTTGCTCTGCATAAAGTTGCGAGGCCAACGCATATGCCTGCTGAATCATCTTAGATTCCTCAGCGGAGAAACGTTGGTCTAGCGATGCCAACCATGCTGACACTTCTTGTGTGTCAGTCGTGGCAGAAACTGTGATTGGAGATTGAGCAGAAACCATAAAATAATTATGACATGAATCAGTGTTAGGCCTGCGCTTTGCACTGACATAACATTGCGATAAATAAGGATTTTTATGCGCAATTCATACTGAAATGATTTACTACATTATCAGTTAACTTTAATATCGTAAATATAGTGCAAACTCACAATATAAAAATCAAAAACTCACTTCGGTATGATGGCAAAACTTCACGCAAGCACTGATCACAATTCAAACCTAAATCATCGTCAACAAGACAATGATTTTCGTAGCATGATAGAAAACAGTCTTGACCTCATCATCAAGGTCAATTTAAGCGGCCACTACACTTATGTAAATCCTGCGTTTTGTGCGCTTTATGGCACCAATGCGGAAGATTTATTAGGACGTCATTATTCTGACGATGTGCATGAAGATGATAGAGCGATGGTGGATGAGTTTTTCAGCAAGCTACTTGCGCCCCCGCATACAGTGAGTTTTATTCATCGAGAAAATACGGTGCTTGGCGTGCGTCGATTAGAATGGACGGGTAAAGGCATCATGAATGCACAGGGCGAATTAGTCGAGTTTGTAGGCATTGCACGCGATGTGACTGACCGTCTGGATTTAATTGATAAGCTGGCCGAGCAGGCCTATCACGACGAGTTAACCGGCCTTGCAAATCGTCGATTTCTAACGCAACAGGCACATCTAGAGCTAGAACGTGCGCAACGCTATCAGCGACCATTGTCATTGTTCATACTCGATATTGATCACTTTAAAATCGTCAACGACCATTATGGGCATCCATCAGGCGATATTGTGTTGAAACAGTTAAGTCTGCTCATGAAAGACGCATTGCGTGAGCATGATTTAATTGTGCGTATTGGAGGAGAAGAATTTGCCGTTTTGCTACCGGAGGCAGATTTAGCCGGCGCTATTGTAATTGCTGAAAGACTGAGAGAAGCCGTTGCGCACCATGCATTTGAAATTTTGCATGGATTGCGTATTTCCTTAACGATTTCAATTGGCGTGGCAAGCACCTCAGACATAGCGCATGATTTTGAAAAACTTATGCAAGAACCAGATGTAAGGCTGTATCGTGCTAAATCTTTGGGGCGCAATCAGGTCGTTCCTGCACAAACATAAATAATATTAGTTATTTTTACATTTATTTTTTTAATAGAAACAATTAGTTAACCATTTGAAATATTTCATTAAAT
>NCHI01000129.1 GCA_002281815.1 Methylotenera sp. 24-45-7 | reverse complement strand
AGACGATGCACGCTATGAAAGATTAGTTTCAAAATCTGACAAGCCGTACTTTACTCTCAAAGCCGCCAATCATCAGGTAATTGGGCAAAGCCAACAGTATGAAAGTGTCGCAGCACGTGATAATGGTATTGAGTCAGTTAAGAAAAACGCGCCTGAAGCGCAAATTGTAGATGCTAGCGTTTGATGTTTAAAAAATAAGGGTTGCCTATCAAGATGGGCTGCCCTTATTTTCCTATACAGAATTTAGAAAAAATCTCACCCAACAGATCATCTGGTGTAAATTCACCAGTAATACCACTTAACGACTCTTGCGCTAAACGCAACTCTTCGGCTACCAGCTCTGCCGAGTTAATTTGGCTCTGCGCAAAATTCAAATGTGTTTCAACTGCAGTTAATGCTTGCAAATGTCTAGCACGCGCCATGAATACACCTTCAGAATTATTTTGATACCCTGCAAGTTTTAATAATTGCGCTTTGAGTAAATCAATACCCAATCCGGTTTTTGCTGAAATATAAATATGTATCGTTTGGTCTTTTTCTTCAACTTGTGCAGCTTCTTGCGTCACATCAATTTTATTATGTACCCAAATTTTGCGAATTTCTTGCGGCAAGCGCTCTAAAATCGATTTTTCGGTTTCGGTAATACCATGGGCTGCATCAACCAATAATAATGCGATATTGGCCGTTTCTAGAGATGCCCAAGTTCGTGCAATGCCAAATTTTTCTACCTCGTCATCTGTTTCACGCAAACCCGCCGTGTCAATCACATGCAATGGCACGCCATTAATTTGAATTGCATTTTTAATGGTGTCGCGTGTTGTGCCGGCAATTGCTGTCACAATCGCAACTTCTTCGCCCGCAAGCTGATTCATGAGGCTTGATTTTCCAACATTGGGCTGACCAACTAAAACTACATTAATACCTTCACGCAGTAAACTTCCTTGCTTGGCTTTTACAAACACCGCATTCAACTCTGCAATAATCGCCGCGAGCTTTTCACCTACACGTCCTTGCGTGATGAAATCAATTTCTTCTTCTGGAAAATCCAGACAGGCTTCCACATACATACGTAAATCAATTAACTTGAGAAGTAGGGCATTGATGCGTTGCGAAAACTCGCCTGACAGCGAACGTACTGCGCTTTTAGCCGCTTCAACTGTTGCTGCGTTAATTACATCCGCAACTGCTTCAGCTTGGGCTAAATCCATCTTATCGTTGAGGTAAGCACGGCGTGTGAACTCACCAGGCTCCGCTTGACGTGCACCTAAGCTGATACAGCGCGCAAGCAAAATTTGCATCAAAGCCGTACCGCCATGTGCTTGTAATTCAAGCACATCTTCACCAGTATAAGAATGAGGATTGGGATAAAAAATAGCGATACCGCGATCTAAGAGATCACCATTCGCCTGTTTGAAATCAAGATAAGCCGCATGGCGCGGGGCTGGGCAATGGCCTAAAATTTCATTGGCAATTGTTTTACTTAACGCCCCTGAAACTCTAACCACGCCAATGCCGCCAGCGCCACTGGCTGTGGCAATAGCGGCAATGGTATCTGTAGGACTAGTGTTCACCTGACTTTTTAACGTGACCTTGCTTTTTGGCTAAGGTCTCAGCATGTATCATTTTATTAACGTACCATTGCTGAGCAATAGACAGCACGTTGTTCACCAACCAGTACAACACTAAACCAGCAGGGAAGAAGAAGAAGAACACACTGAATATAACCGGCATCCAGGTCATAATTTTTGCCTGCATCGGGTCAGTTGGCTTAGGGTTAAGTCTTGTTTGGATCAACATAGTCGCACCCATCAGGAGCGGTAAAATGTAGTAAGGATCAATTGCAGACAAGTCTTTAATCCAGCCAAAGAACGGTGCATGACGCAACTCGACAGAACCTAACAATACCCAATAAAGTGCAATGAAAACAGGGACTTGAATCAAGATAGGAAAGCAACCACCCATAGGATTGATTTTCTCTTTTTTGTAAAGATCCATCATCGCTATTTGCATTTTTTGACGGTCATCACCAAATTTTTCTTTCATCGATTGCAGGCGTGGCGCTAACTCACGCATTTGCGCCATGCTGCGATAACCCGAAGCTGACAATCTGAAGAAAGCCGCTTTAATCAAAATGGTGAGCAGAATAATGGCCACACCCCAGTTTTGCACCACTGAATGAATTTTATCCAACAACCAAAACAACGGGGCTGCAATTACTGTTAACCAGCCATAATCAACGGTATATTCCAAGCCTGGCGCTGTTGCATTTAAATCATGCTTGGTCTGCGGGCCGGCAAATAAACGCGCAGGCACAGTTAAACTAGCGCCTGGCTCAATAGTGGTTAAAGTGCTTTTCGTACCTATCCGATAAATATTTGAACTCAATCTGTCGGTATAAAACTTACGCTCCAGGCCTTCTTTTGGAATCCAAGCACTTACAAAATAATGTTGTAGCAACCCTACCCAGCCGTCTTTAGACGTTATATTAAGCGGCTCTTTTTCCATATCTTTAAACGCTAGCTTTTTAAACTTGGTAGCCTCGGTGTAGTAAGAGCCGCCAGTAAAGGTAGGCATGAGCGCAGAACCCTGATTAGACTCGCTGTCATGTACGATTTGATAGTAAACCGTAGGCGTAATTGCGGCCGCAGAGCCGTTCTTAACTTCATAACTCACTTCAATATCGTAACGGTTACGATGGAAGGTATAAACTTTGTCTACCGCGATGCCATTAGCACCAGTCCAGCTTAAACGCACTTGTAGCGCATCCTGACCATCGGCCATTTGAAAGCTATTGGCAGTCGTAGTGAATACGGCATTATGATTCGGTAAATCAGCACCTATTAAACCGGTTTGCGCCACATACAACATTGGTTTAGCCGCGTCATCTAGCAACACAAAGTTAGCTTTTTCATCATCCGAATCAGATGCCCGATGTTTAAGTAATTCTAATTTGCGTAAATCACCGCCTACCGTTTCAATATCAGCTTTAAACAAGTCTGTAGTGACTTGAATACGTTGGCCTGATTGCAATCTATAATCGCCATTGACCGGCGCATCAGCTGCAACACTGGCAGTGCTAACAGCAGGGGCTTGATTAGCTGCTGTCGGGTCATTCACAGCCACCTGAGTGACTTTTTCTATTGGTGTATTTTCACGCTGCCACGCATCCCATAGCATCAAAATTGACATAGAAAAAATGACAAATAAAACTAAACGTCTTGTATCCATAATTTTAATTAACGATCTTTAATATTGAGTGTAATGGTATTGAATGTTGCGTTAGGGAATAGGATCATGGCCGCCCTCGCACCAAGGGTGACAGCGTATTAAACGGCGTATTGTGTAATAACTGCCTAAGCAGGCTCCATGTTTTTGTAAGGCCTCTACGGAATATTGTGAGCATGTAGGATAAAAACGGCATTGCTGCCCCAAAAAAGGGCTCAACAGTAATTGGTAAGCTTTCACTATCCAAATCAATACGCGCGCTATCATTTAATATCATCACTCATTGTATCTGCAATCAGCTGATTATCTATGACAGATGTGATTAAAAGCGACTGTTGTTGCGTGCGCTGGTTAATTTTTACCATTAATGCATCAAACTCTTGTTTAATTTGAATAAAATCTTTTTTTTCAAATCGTTTTTGCACCCGTATCACTAAATCTACATGGTTTATTGCATACTGCTGAACTCTAAAAAGTTCACGCAGTACGCGCCGCATGTAATTTCTGTCTACCGCATGTTTTGCTATTTTTTTGCCTACCACCAAGCCCAAGCGTGCCGAACCTAAATGATTAGGTTGATAATGAAAAGCTAAAAAATTTGCAAAAATACGCTTGCGGAAATTAAAAACGGATGAAAATTCATCCGTTTTAATTAGCTTAGCTTTCTTGGTGAATCTAAGCGCAGGCACTGTTATCTATGCTGAAATTGATATACTACAGTGAGCAAAATTAAAGCTCCCTGGGAGCTTTTAATTTTATAAACCTAAGCGTGAACGACCTTTAGCGCGACGAGCTGCAATCACAGCGCGACCACCTTTAGTTTTCATGCGCACTAAGAAACCGTGTGTGCGTGCACGACGTGTTTTAGAAGGTTGATATGTACGTTTCATGTAATTCTCCGGCTAGCAAAATGCTATAAAGGGCGTTATTAAACCCGATAACACACTATTTTGTCAATGTTTATTTAGGTTTTAACTGTTTAATCCACGTTAATATACGGTATAGAAAATTATCTGCATAATTTGTTAAAAAGGCTGTGGATAAGTTCGTGTAAAACGGCTAGAATGAAGTGCTGAATACAGCACCACTGTATTAATAACCTGCTGCAGATTACCGACCGCCTGATACGCAGCGTGCCCGAAGTGGAGCGCGT
>NCHI01000128.1 GCA_002281815.1 Methylotenera sp. 24-45-7 | reverse complement strand
AAAAAGAGGGTGATGTGTTTAAAGGTTTAACTTTCTCCAGCAAACTTACTGACCTGGCCGAGATGAAAGTGGTGATGCAGGCGCAATGGGCAAAAAATTCTGAGGCGTTTTCAACCGCAATAACTGACCCTAAAACTGATTGGGCTCAAGTGAAGAAAAATAATCCTGAAATTGCTTCGTATGTCGATATTCATTTAGCAGCGGTGCAGAGTGGTCGACCAGATGGTTTCGTGGCCATGATGGATGCTAACTTGATTAGTAATCTAGCTAAAGGCAATTTGCCTATTTTGCCAACTATATCGACTGAAATAAATCGGCAGGCACAACAAGAGATGTCTTTAAATTAAATAAGCAAAGTAATTGATGACTGAGTTACTCAGTAAAAGGAGCATTATCATGGAAGATAACGATGAGAAATATGTAGGACGCGGCACAGTGACTTTAGCGCAGGTCGAGAGTGGCATTGAGCTTAAAACTGACAATGTATTAACTGAAAGTAAGCATCAGCTAGTGGGTGGTTGTTTGGATGAAGTTTCGCCTGTAGACCAAACTGGTTTTATGCTTAAAAAAGAAACCATATTTTATGTGGATACTGATGCCATGCGTGAGGCTGGCAACATCTCGCAGGCCAATCATTTGGATGCGCAAAAAAATGTAATGTTGGAGGCACGCGCAAGCGCCAACAAAGCGTTTGATGAGGCATTGAAATTAGTAGCCCCAGATACCGCTGAAAAAGCCATTCAGGTGTTAAATCACGCGAAAGAACTTGTTTACTACAATAATTTCAACAATTACCAGCAGCACGCTGATCGTACTAGCCTAGGCATTAGTTCGCAGTCTGAACTTGAGCTTTCATGGGTTAAAACAAAGCTTGCTGCGCAATTGGCAGATGGCAGTTTTAAACGTGAAATAGATGCCAGAGAGCAAGCCGGCGCAACCATGGTGTGTGAAGATCATAGTTTGGTGCGCTAAATTTGTGAATGCTCATCCAAATTGCATGGAGAGTAATGATGCAGGTATAAGACGATTACGCTCTAGTAATCGTCTTAATCGCAATATAAAACAGTGACTTCTTAATTACACCGACTTTCAATCTTGCATAAACACTTACTGTATAATTCACTTTTTTCGTCAGTAAGAACTCGTCATGGAAGCGGAACAACTCAATATCATCGCGAATCGTTTAAGCGATTTACGCGAGCGCAACAACGCCCTACGGGGGTATCTTTGACTTTGAATCCAAAAGTCAGCGTCTAGAAGAAGTCAACGGTCTGTTAGAAGACCCCAAAGTCTGGGATGACAACACCAAAAGTCAAAAGCTAGGCAAAGAAAAGCGCGAACTAGAACTCATTGTGAATACGCTAGTCAACTTACAGTCGGGTTTAAAAGACGCGAATGAGTTGTTTGAAATGGCGCGCGAAGAAAACGATGACGATACACTAGGTAGTGTTGCGACAGATTCTGAGGCGCTAGAAAAAGTAATTGCCGAGATGGAGTTCAGGCGCATGTTTTCGCAGCCTATGGATCCGAATAATTGCTTTGTGGAGTTTCAATCTGGCAGCGGCGGCACTGAAGCGCAGGACTGGGCTAATATGTTGCTGCGCATGTATCTGCGCTATTGCGAGCGTAAGGGCTTTAAAGTTGAAGTGCTCGAAGAATCCGAAGGCGATGTGGCAGGTATTAAGGGTGCATCGATTAAGGTCACTGGAGATTACGCCTACGGAACATTACGAACCGAAAACGGCGTGCATCGTTTAGTGCGTAAATCACCGTTTGATTCTAATGCCAAACGACATACCAGCTTTGCCAGCGTGCAGATTTTCCCAGAAGTCGATGACTCGATTCAAATTGACATCAACCCGGCAGATTTACGCATTGATACTTATCGTGCCAGTGGGGCGGGCGGGCAACACATTAACAAGACCGATTCTGCGGTACGCATTACGCATATTCCAACCGGTGTGGTAGTGCAATGTCAGAACGACCGTTCGCAGCATCGTAATAAAGATGAAGCCATGAGTATGTTGCGCGGTGCGTTGTATAACTTAGAGCTAAATAAGCGCAATCAAGAAAAGCAAGCACTGGAAGACGCCAAAACCGATATTGGCTGGGGGCATCAAATCCGCTCTTATGTGTTAGATCAGTCACGTATCAAGGATTTACGTACCGGTGTAGAAATAGGCAATACGCAAGGTGTGCTGGATGGCGACCTTGACCCATTTATTACAGAAAGTTTGAAGCAGGGAGTATAAGTGTGAGCAATACAGAAAATAATCAGCAAAGTAATGAAGTGGTGCATCAGGATGAAAACCATGTGATTGCCGAGCGCCGTGAGAAACTCAAGGCGCTTCGCGAACACGCAAAAGCAAACGGTGCTGCTGCATTTCCTAATGACTTCAAACCAGGCAATAAAGCAGCTGAGCTGCACGCCGAGTTTGGCGGTTTTGATAAAGAAGTGTTAGACCCCAAAGAGATACCAGTGAGCGTTGCTGGCCGCATGATGTTAAAACGCGTGATGGGTAAAGCCAGTTTTGCCACTATTCAAGACAGCACCGGCCGTATTCAGCTATTTGTTTCTAAAGATGGTTTGACCAGTGAGAATGCTGAAGCGATATACGAAGCTTTTAAACATTGGGATTTAGGCGATATTTTGGCAGCCGAAGGTGTAATGTTTAAAACAAAAACGGGTGAGCTTTCAATTAAAGTCACTGAGTTGCGCTTGCTCACCAAGTCATTGCGTCCATTGCCTGAAAAATTCCACGGTTTGCAAGATCAAGAAGTGAAATATCGTCAGCGTTATGTGGATTTAATCGTATCTGAAGAAACCCGCGCCACCTTTGTTGCGCGTAGCAAAGTGGTATCTGCGATTCGTAGCTTTATGATTGAAAACCAGTTTTTAGAGGTTGAAACACCGATGTTGCATCCGATTCCGGGTGGCGCATCTGCTAAACCTTTTATTACGCATCACAATGCTTTAGATATGCAGATGTTCATGCGTATTGCGCCTGAGCTTTATTTGAAACGCCTGGTAGTAGGCGGTTTTGAGCGTGTGTTTGAAGTTAACCGTAATTTCCGTAATGAAGGTTTGAGCGTACGCCACAATCCTGAATTTACCATGATGGAATTTTACGCAGCCTATACTGATTATTTATGGTTGATGGATTTCACCGAGCGCTGTATTCGTACCGCAGCCATTGCGGCTACTGGTTCTGCCGTGTTGCAATATCAAGGCCGCGAGCTGGACTTAAGTAAGCCATTTGAGCGCTTGACCATTGTGGGTGCGATTCAGAAATATGCGCCGCACTACACGCTTGAACAGTTAAACGATGCCGCCTTCTTGCGTGCAGAAATCCTGAAATTTGGCACCAAGCCGTTTGATCACGCTGGTTTGGGCGCGTTGCAATTGGCGCTGTTTGAAGAAACCGCAGAGAGCCAATTGTGGAACCCAACTTACATTATTGATTACCCGGTTGAAGTTTCACCCTTGGCACGCGCATCTGATGCTAACCCAGAAATTACCGAACGTTTTGAATTGTTTGTCACTGGCCGTGAAATTGCCAACGGCTTTAGTGAGCTGAACGATGCCGAAGACCAAGCTGCACGTTTCCACGCGCAAATGAAAGCGAAAGAAGCGGGTGACCATGAAGCGATGTATTACGATGCAGACTTTATTCGCGCATTAGAATACGGCATGCCGCCAACCGGTGGCTGTGGTATCGGTATTGACCGCTTAGTGATGATGATTACTGATAGCCCTAGCATTCGTGATGTGATTTTATTTCCGCACATGCGCGCAGAAGCATAAGCTCTGTGTAGGAGCGATATTGATATCGCGAAAGCAACGCCGCAGTTTTCGCGATATCAATATCGCTCCTACAAAATAACCGCCTAGTTAATTCAATTTAGCTGGCGGTTTTTTATTGTTGCAAAAAAACAACATTGATGATGTTTTTTTTAACAAATAATTATCTGTCATCAAATTGTCACACAATCGTCTCAGAATCGCTCTTGTTGAAAAAACGCAGTAAATACATTTTTTAAAACAAGAGGGATTTTAAATGAACTTCAAATTACGTAGCTTGGTAGCCGCAGCAGTCGCTGGCTCATTCATGATGGGTTTTGGCGCAAATGCAATGGCTGACTCAACAGATGACATTTTGAACGCGTTGATCGCTAAAGGCGTATTGACCGAAGAAGAAGGTTCTTTACTAATGAAAGGCCGTACTGGCGAAAAAGAAGCTGCTGAAGCCAAAAAGAAAAGCGCAGTATCTGCTAAATACAAAGACGGTATTGTTCTTGAAACTGGCGACGGTAAAAACAGCTTGCAAATCAACGGTCGAATTCATGCTGATTACAGAAATTATGATTATGATAGTTCTGACACTTCTCCAGGTGCGTTGAGTTCAGCCGGTGCAGAT
>NCHI01000127.1 GCA_002281815.1 Methylotenera sp. 24-45-7 | reverse complement strand
AGTGCTTTGACCGCAGCTATGCACATGCGTAATCACCCTGAGTTTTGGATGACAGACTTTCGCTTCAGCTAGGCGTTTTGCTGTATCGTCATTACTCCCATCATTCACGTAGACAATTTCAAACTCTATGAAATTAGATAGTGCATCTTCAATTTCTTGAATTAAAGGCTTTATGTTTTCTGCCTCGTTGTGAACTGGGACTACTACGCTGAGTAAATGTATTGGATTATTCATTTTATGATCAATAGTTATTTGGTTTTAGTATTCGCAATTTGAAAGAGGATAAGTCTCGTAATTAACTTCTAATTAATTTACTGTAATACTGTCGAGTTTTCGCAAGCAGCACCAAAACCCAGTATTGCCAAAGCACCTTTCCTTCTTAGGTAAGGTTTAAATTCTTTTATAGTGCATTGCGCTTCGGCTTTAAGTCTTGAAATATCCGAATCTTCTACCAGCAATATGGCATCGCTGGTTTTTAATGACCACAATTTGGTATCGTCAATGATTGGGATGCTACGATTGGCATAGTAAATCAACCTTTCATCCAGATGTTTATAACCATATATTGGCAAATGGCTGACATCTTCAGCAAACCATTTACTAATCAGCGGCAATGACTCATAACGATAATCGAATACTTTAGCTTCGGCAAACGTATAAAATAATGCATATCCCACTGGCATTAGAATTGATAATCCTAGTATTATTTTCTTTAGGCGATTACCCGCTTTATGGAATATCTCACTCAGTTTGTAACCCAGTAAGATGGCGAATATTGGGTAAACAGGTAATAGGTATTTTGCATGTTTATCGCTAAAAGCTGTGTAAATCAGAAAAGGCACCAGCAATCCAATCAGTAAACTGGTAGTGACTTCATGTTGCTTCCACCGGCGTAATGTCGCAATAGGGCTGATAAGCATTAGAAAAAATACTGGGAAAAAATCAGCCGCAATCCATAAAATATAGTTGTAAATTGGCTCACCGGTATTTCCATAAATTTTGGTTACCATGTCTTTTTGAACTATTGTCTGCCATATGTCATATCCCATTTTCCAAGTGACGGCAAAATACCAAGATGAACCCACCGTCAGAAAAATTAACCACCCGATTGGGTCGCGGAGTACCTGCCACAGACGAGGTTTACGTTGATACAGCGCACAGATCAAAAGCGGCAATGTAACAAATAAAAGCGCTATAGGGCCTTTGGTAAGTACTGCCAACCCTAACAAAAAATAGCTTAAAAGTAGCCATTTCCTACCAACTTCTTCATATGTATATTTGAATGCGCAAATCAGCGAACTAAAGCACAGAAAAGACAAAAGCATTTCTATACCAGCCTGACGTCCGAGCATGGAAAATCCTGCATTCGCAATGACAATTTGCAAGGCAAACAAAGCTGCCCAGGCACCATAATGACGTCTTGTATACACAAAAACGAGCATTGCAGTAGCAAAGGCAGACAGAGCTGATGGGAGACGTGCTGTCCATTCGTTCACCATGCCGAAGAGATGTGAAAGCGTGGCAGATAACCAATACAGAAGGGGTGGTTTGGTGATGTAAAGTTCACCATTCAACTTCGGCAATAACCAGTCACCATCTTTGATTATGTTGGCGGCAGGGATTGCTCTGCGTGCTTCATTAAATGACAAGAAAGGAATGTTACCTAACCCCCAAAAAAACACTGCTATCCCTAACAAAATTGTCGCTATCAGGAGTGCGCGATACAAATTCGAGTTATCTCGTTGCATTATTTAATCTCTTTAATGCATCGAGTGTTCAAGTCCATGCACTCTCGTGCAAGTTCATGAGATGAGACGGTCGTAGCGTGGCTATTATAAAAGTCAATTTTAAGCTTACTGGCGTTGGCTTGTAATCTAACGAATCCATAACCTTCATTAAAAAACCGCAAGTCTTCTGATTTTCCTTTTTGTGCATACAAGCTTTTGCCACCCGCGCCATTAACAATATAATTGGGTTCACTATCTTTCACGATTAACTGCTGATTATGATCATGAGCTGATAGATAAATGTCTACCTTAGCTTCTTGCAGTGCAGGTAGAAGTATACTTTTTAGATCTGATTTATCTTTGAAATGCTTGCCAAAGCTACGAATCGTATGATGTCCAGCAACTATTTTCCAAATGGGCTGTACTGGAGTATTAATAAATTGCTCGCGTACATATTTGGCTTGTACAGACATTTCATCCGCTGATGCATTTGTATCTAGATAAACGACACGGAGCAACGGACGTCCATTGATGTTGCCAAAATCACTATGATAAAAGTGTGCAGGCATACGCCAACGGTTTGAACCTAATTCTTTTTTAGAATATTCAATCTCCGGATGTGTTGCAGGATTCATGGATAAGTCTTTATCATGATTACCTAAGATTGCATAAAACGGCACAGTGCTTAGATAGGCGCCTGAATATACTTCTTCAAACATCGTTTTCCATTCAGGGCTGTTTTCAGTCAATTTTTTGTCGATGTAAAAATTGTCACCAAGCAACACCACAAAATCAAGGCTTTTATTCTTTTTTGCCACTTTTTCCATTGCGTCTGCAACAGCTCTTTGTTCTAAGCTACCAGAACCTTGATCACCTAATGCAAAAAAATTGATTTCTTGTGCATTAATGGGATTTGATGGGATGCGATAGATTTCTGGATGAAAATACCTGTATAGGCCAATGGAGCCCACTGACAAAGCAACCAGTATGATTGATATTAGCCAACGTTTGCTAAGCAAAGCAGAAATACGATTAAGCAGCTGTTTCATGTATTAAAAAGTCTTATTAGTTATTATGAATAAATGCCTTCGGCATGATTGCGATACCACTGAACCCATTGTTTCAGACCTGTTTGTAAGCTGGTGCTAGGTGCGTATCCAACATCATGTTTAAGAGCATCGACATCTGCATAAGTAGCAAGCACATCGCCTGCCTGCATAGGCATGAAATTTTTCACAGCGGTGACTCCTAACTCTTTTTCTAGGGTTTCAATAAAGAGCATCAAGTCTTCCGGCTGATGATTGCCGATATTGTAGATTCTGTAAGGAGCAGAACTTGTGGCTGGGTCGGGTGAGTCAGTCAGATAGGCGGGATTGGGCTTAGCGATTCTATCCATTACTTTGACAGTACCCTCAGCAATGTCGTCGATATAGGTAAAGTCGCGCTGCATCTTGCCATGATTAAATATATTGATAGGCTTACCCTGAAGTATGGCTGAGGTGAATAGCCAAGGTGACATGTCCGGTCGTCCCCAAGGCCCATATACAGTAAAGTAGCGCAATCCAGTTGTAGGTATGCCGTATAAATGGCTGTAAGCATGCGCCATCAATTCTTTTGATTTCTTTGTAGCTGCATATAAGCTCAATGGATGATCTACATTGTCATGCACAGAGAAGGGCATATGACTATTGCTGCCATACACGCTGGATGAGCTGGCATATACCAAGTGCTCTGTTTGGTGTTGTCTACAACATTCAAGGATATTAGAAAACCCTACTAAATTGGATTGAATGTACGCGGAAGGATTTGTTAACGAATATCTAACGCCCGCTTGTGCTGCCAGATGGATGACGCGCTGAAAATGCTCACGGCTAAAGAGCTGCTGTAGCACATTGGCATCGACAACATCCATTTTAATAAATTTAAAGTTTGCAAAACCACCTAACTGCGCAAGCCTGTCATGTTTGAGCTGCTGTATGTAGTAATCATTGAGGTTATCTATACCTACTACCTCATCACCACGTTCGAGTAGAATGCGCGCGACATGCATGCCGATAAAGCCAGCAGCACCTGTTAGCAGAATCTTCAACTAATCACTCCCAAATAAATCGCGTGTATACACTTTGTGCGATACATCGCTTAACTCTTGCAACATACGATTGCTGACAATAACATCTGATAACTGCTTAAATTGTGACAAATCTTTGAAAACTTTTGAATTGAAGAAAGTGTCTGCTTTCAGCACAGGTTCATACACAATCACTTCTATCCCTTTAGCTTTAATGCGCTTCATGATGCCTTGTATGCTGGATGACCTGAAGTTATCGGAGCCTGCTTTCATAATGAGACGATAAATGCCAACAACTTTAGGTTTTAAATCAATAATTTCCTGCGCTATGAAATCTTTGCGGGTTGCGTTGGATTCCACGATGGCTCGAATTAAGTTCTGAGGTACTTTTTTGTAATTGGCCAGTAACTGCTTAGCGTCTTTGGGCAAGCAATACCCACCGTAACCAAATGATGGGTTGTTATAGTGATTGCCGATCCGTGAATCCAGGCAAACGCCGTCGATAATCTCTCGTGTACTTAATCCATGAATCAAGGCATAAGTATCAAGTTCATTAAAAAATGCGACCCGCATCGCGAGATAGGTGTTTGAAAATAGCTTGATTGCTTCTGCTTCAGTATTATGTGNNNAAATCGACCCTTGGCTTTAATGCGGCATCCATAAGAAGCTCTGCAAATAGCTTAGCTCTCTTGCTCACCTCCCCTACAACAACTCTTGATGGGTGTAGATTGTCATATAAAGCTTTACCCTCGCGCAGAAACTCCGGAGAGAAAAATATATTCTCATTGTTAAGTTCCGTTTTTATTCTCTCGGTATAACCGACCGGCACTGTCGATTTAATAACAATCACTGCTTCTGGGTTGATTGCACCTACATCGCGAATTACACTCTCGACAGATTCGGTGTTAAAAGTATTGGCATTAGGATCATAGTCAGTTGGGGTAGCTATAATGACAAAGCCTGCATCTTGATAAGCAGTTCTCTTGTCGGTCGTTGCTTTAAGTTTTAAGGGCTTGTTGCTTAAATAATCTTGAATCTCATTGTCCATAATGGGAGATTGCTGATTGTTAAGCATATCAACACGGCTTTGAATGATATCTAATGCAATGACTTCTTCACGTTGCGCAAGAAGAACGGCAAGCGATAAACCAACATAACCTGTACCGACAACGGCAATTTTCACAACATAGCCCCTTTTTGTTTATTCTTACTTCTTGGAAATGACCATGATCCCAGTGATAATCAGCATTGCACCAATGATCATTCGAAAAGTCACTACTTCTTTAAATAGCCACCATGCTAGTAATACAGATACAACCACGCTTCCTTTATCAATGAGTGCAACGGTCGCAACATCTCCCATTTTTAGCGCTTT
Source organism: Methylotenera sp. 24-45-7 (assembly GCA_002281815.1). Taxonomy (GTDB): domain Bacteria; phylum Pseudomonadota; class Gammaproteobacteria; order Burkholderiales; family Methylophilaceae; genus Methylotenera. The sequence continues at coordinate 1,267 of NCHI01000127.1, read as the reverse complement.
ATAATAGAAAATCCACGAACCGGTAGTAGTGATGGCAGATAAACAAAGCCATATGTAATTAGCCTTTTGAAGCAGTTTTAACTCGGTTGGTGCAATTGTTAATAAGCCAAATATGATGATAAAAAAACAGACAAAGAGAGTTCTTAGTGTGAGGCCTAATTCCGCAGAAATGCCCGCTAAGCCTTGCTTTGCGATTACAGCAGTAAAGCCAGCAAATAACATCGAGATAAATGCATAGATGACCCAGCGTTCCATATTCATCTAATCCACATTTTTGTTCGAAGTATCTTCTAATAGCGCATAGGATTTCAATATTTTATTTTTTGCGAATATGGCATTCTTGGTCGCACACATCTTGGACTCTAATTCATATGCAATAAGCAATGTACAAAACAAATCATCATGGCTAGTTGCTACATCCTTGTAAGGTTTAATATCATTGAGGTTGTAGTCAAAATATTTACCAGTCCAGGCAATTACAGGTACATGAGTTTGTTCTTTTGGTGCGATCATATAGGGTGCGGCGTGTAGGTAAATTCCATGCTCCCCCAAGGACTCACCGTGATCAGCCACATATAACATTGCAACCTCATATTCTTCATCATATTTCTTTAAGAAATTGATGACTTCAGATAAGAAGTAGTCTGTATACAAAATTGCATTGTCATAAGCGTTATCTACTTCTTGTTGAGTGCAGTCTCTAAGCTCACCCGTCTGGCAAGCCGGTTTGAAGCGTTCAAATTCCTTAGGATAACGACGATAATACTCAGGCCCATGATTGCCCATTTGATGTAGAACAATCATCATGCTTTTGTCTTTATTTTTTGAGATATATTCATCTAGGCCGCTCAACATGCCCACATCTCTACATTCGCCTTTGCAATTTGGATTAAGCGTCGGCGTTTTGAAATCTTCGTATTTGATGCGAGTCGCTACGCCTTTGGAATCAGAGTTGTTGTCGCGCCATAAAACTTCAATACCGTGCTTTGCAAGTACGTCTAGTACATTTTCTTGATTGAGCGCTTTTTCCTTATCGTATTTTTCACGTCCTAATGATGAAAACATACAAGGTACTGAGACGCCTGTTGATGTGCCACAGGAGGAGACATTGCTAAAGCTGACTATATCTTGTTTGGATAGCTCCGGGTTTGTATTACGTTGATAGCCGTTCAAAGAAAACCTATCAGCACGTGCTGTTTCACCGACTACCATTATGATTAATTCTTTTTTACTGTTAGACGGGTCTAAATGTACAGCATCTTCAGCA
>NCHI01000126.1 GCA_002281815.1 Methylotenera sp. 24-45-7 | reverse complement strand
AGCCAGTTTCGTCCACAGCGAGATAACTTCCCTGTTCGTACCAGTCACCTAATACCCAGCGCGTAACCACTTTGTTGCCAATGTTTACAGCATGCTGGTTTGGCCTGTGTGTGTGACCGTGAATGAAAATGTCTGGTTGATAGTGCTGCAATAGCGCGATTACAGCTTGCTGATTCACATCCATTATTTCTAGATTTTTAATCGACTTTTCCTGCTCGCTACGCGCTCTAATCGCTTCGATTTGTTTTTTTCTTGCCGCTAATGGCTGGCTTAAAAAATTTGCCTGCCATTGTTCATCCCTCACTTGTTTGCGAAATTGCTGATAAGCAACATCATCGGTACACAGATCATCGCCATGGCTCAGCAATATTTTTTTACCATACACCTCAATCAGGCTAGGGTCGCTTAATAGTGTAATTTTGGCTGCCAGGCAAAAGCGCTGTGCAATTAAGAAGTCACGATTGCCATGCATTAAAAATATAGGTACGCCGCGTTGCGAAAGCTCGCTAAATGCTTGAATAATCTGCTGGTGAAACGGGTCATCAATATCATCGTCACCCGCCCAATATTCAAATAAATCTCCCAAAATATAAAGCGCTTTTGCTTGAGTAGCAGACACTTGCAGAAATGTTAAAAACGCATCGGTGATGTTCGGCCGACTAGCACATAGGTGTAAATCAGAGATAAACAGCGCAGCGTTGGCTAAATTGGAATGGCTAGGAGTAGGTGAGTGCATCAGTAGATAATAAAGCAGATAGCGATAAATTAAAATTCAATCGCTTAAAAATTGCTAAAAAATCACTGACAAAATAATAGCCGAGCAATAAAAAATGGCTAGCAAGTTTTAACTTACTAGCCATTTTATGTAGTTGCTAATGATTAGCTGCGGGTTGCACGCTCAATCACTACATTGTCTACAGGAACATCTTGGTGACCACGGCGATTGGTGGTGGCAACTTGTCTGATTTTATCAATCACGTCCATACCGGCAGTCACTTTGCCGAACACGCAGTAACCCCAGCCGCTACCGTTTGGCGCAGTAAAGTTCAGGAAATCATTATCAGCAACATTGATGAAGAATTGACTGCTTGCAGAATGCGGTGCAGAAGTACGTGCCATAGCAATCGTGTATTTGTTGTTAGTTAAACCGTTATCCGCTTCATTTTTAATTTCAGCTTCGGTATTTTTTTGATTCATATCAGTGTCAAAACCGCCACCTTGAATCATGAAGTTATTGATAACACGATGAAAAATCGTATTGTCATAGAAGCCTTTGTCTACGTAATTTAAAAAGTTTGCAACGGTAATTGGCGCTTTGTCAGCATCTAATTCAATAGTGATTTCGCCAAAGTTGGTGTGTAGTTTAACCACGGAATTTCCTTAAAAATAATAAAAATGACTAAAAAGATTTAACTATAAAGGGGCTTTGGTTACTGTAACCGCATTAATTAAAACCGGCATTCTTGGCACATCGCTATGCGGGCCAGAGTTGCCAGTAGGGCTGGCAGCAATTTGGCGCACTACGTCCATACCTTTCACTACGCGGCCAAATACGCAATAACCGATTAGCTGAGGGTCATCGCCCTGATAATTAAGAAACTGGTTATTTTCCAGATTAATGAAAAATTGCGATGTTGCAGAATCAGGGTCTGAAGTTCTTGCCATGGCAATAGTGCCCACCTCATTTTCAAGACCATTACCAGCCTCGTTTACGATAGGTGCACGCGTGTCTTTTTCTGTCATGGCCACTGTGAAGCCACCACCTTGAATCATAAAGCGATTAATAACGCGATGAAAAATGGTGCCTTTGTAAAAACCTGCGTTTGCGTACTCTATGAAATTGGCGACAGTTTTAGGGGCTTTTTCAGGATAAAGTTCTAAAACAAAACTGCCGCGATTAGTATCAACAACCACTTGCGGATTAGCCGCGATTGCCGGTGCGCTCAACATCATGAGAGTTATCAGAGCATAAAAGTAACGCATATTGTTCCTTAATAATGAAATAAAAACTACAGTAAAGACAAGTGATTTGAGGTAAAGGTTTTATGTGGCGTCAATATCGTTTGCCCAGCGATGTGCAATTATAATTAATTGCAATCTAAGCCGAGCCTTCGTAAATGATTTTCCAGCCATCGCTTTCCTGAATCCAGTATTGGCGTTTTTGCATTCTGTTTTTTAAGAATGGGCTCGCATAGTCTTGAACAAAATCCACGACGACTAATTTTTTCTCGCCATCTGGGTAGCTAAACATGCTGATATCAGAAACTGAAATTTCAACATCTGGCTTGCTGGCTTGTACCCGCTGCTTGTGTTCTGCCCACTGTTGATAATTCATACCATTGCTAGAAAAATCTTTAGAGTAATGCGATAAGTATTTATTGGTATCTTGCGATCTCCAATCGTTAAGCCAATTATCAAGGCTACTTGATAGCGTTTGTTTTAATTGGTTTTTGTCGAGCTTGCTCGCATCTAGCCATTCCAGATTATTCACAATGATTACTGGCGTTTTTCCAGCTTGTAATATTGGCTCTAAGGCTTTTAAATCTTCATTGGCAAGCACTACGCAGCCATCGCTGGCTCGCGGTGGGCGGCTAAAAGTATCGCGCGGAGTGCCATGCAGCCAAATGCCAGAACCTTTTCTATTGTTTTGCCTATCCCATTCATTCGGATAATTTAATGGATAGGCACCTTCACCGTAAAAGTCAGGTAGCGCTTGATTAAGTTTAGTTCTGGCGAAGTAAACCCCAATCGGCGTGCGCTTGTCGCCTTCAGATTGTTTGATGACACCATTTTTACCTACAGTAATATAGTAATCAGCTAGATATTTAAGCTGCTCGCCTTCATTTTTGTATAGATAAAGTCTGGATTTGCTGGTATCAATCACAATTAAATGTTTTTGTTGCGCGTTGGGAGCCAGCAGCAAATTGGGCTGTTTGTCTTGCATTTTTTGCGCAAGAAAACGCTCAATGCGCGCCCGCGCCTCTTCCTGCAAATCTTTAATTGCCTCAGTCGGATTATTATCTGCGCTACCAAAAGACTGTAGATGTTTGCCTTGTGCCATCAGCAAGTCGCCACGCACAAGATAGGCCAACTTAAAGTTTGGCACTGCACTAATCAGTTGATCTACGGTATTTAACGCCTGCTGCGTGTTGCCTTCAGAAATTTCTAGCAAACTCTTTATCAGCAGGTTTTCAGCCAAACTGCCAGCGATGTTAGTCACATCGCTGAAGTTGCTAAGTTTGACCCTGCTAAAGTCAGATTTGGGTAGTAAATTACTTAAGCTAAAACGGTTGACTGCCGTGGCATTCCACGGCACCAGGGTGATTGCAGCTAATAATGAATAAATAAAAACTTTTTTAACTAGCATGCCTACTTCTTATGCCTAAAAATTCTAGGTGTTTGAACCTTAATTACTTGCTATTTCTTCAACAATATACCAATTGTCGCCATCACGTTTCATTAACAATGTTTTACTGGTGCGTATAGGTTTGCTATCAGCACGGTAAGATTGTTTGAAGGTTACTTTAGCTGTGGACTCATCAGATTCAATTTTTACATTTGATAACTCAACACTGATTTTAGATGGCTTAGCAATGCGCTCACGGCGTTGTTGCTCCCATGCTTGGCGGCTCATGCCTTTTGCAGGCTTAAAGCTGGCGCCATAGCTGCCTAAGTATTGATCAATATTTTTGCTTGACCAAGCTTTTGCCCATTTGTTAACTGCTAGATTAATCGCTTCTTGGCTATTCACAGGCGCGTTATTTTTCTTAGCGTCATCTTGACTAGCTGTTGCAGCTACCGGCACGATTTCAGTATTGCCTTTAACAGGCTCTTTAGCGGCAATGGTAGTTTTGTTGCCAGTGCCAAATAAGTCTTTAATCAGTGATAGCTTGCCTTGAGCGCGGCTATTTGCCGTGTCAAGTTGTAACGCTTTACCGTAGGCCTCGCTTGCCATACGTGCGTAAATGTCGCCCAAGTTTTCATGTGCAGTTGCATAGCTAGGGTGGGTTTTTATTGCAGTTTCTAGGGCATTACGTGCTTTATCAAACTGGCCTTGATCTGCGTAAAGTACAGCCAAGTTGTTGTATGGCTCAGGTAATTTAGGAAACTTTTCTGTAACTTCGGTGAACACTTTAATCGCCTCATCACGACGCCCTTGTTCAGCCAGTAATACGCCTTTTAAAAACAAACCTTGTGCATTTTTAGGATTGGCTGCAATGTAAGTATTCAGTCTATCTAATGCCACTGAAGTTTGACCTTGGTCGGCAAGTTGAGAGATTTCTTTAAGCTCATCTGCATGCGCAACAGAAAAGCTCAAGCTAGCTGTCAGAACCAGTAGGAATGTAGTGAAGGACGATGCAAGTTGGGATGCTAGTCGAGCAATAAATTTATTCATTGTGATATACTTTTTAGCGATTCGATAATTCGTAATTCTATCAATAGCCTAAGCAACCTCCAATAGTTCATTTGG
>NCHI01000125.1 GCA_002281815.1 Methylotenera sp. 24-45-7 | reverse complement strand
TAACATTGGCCAAACTGTCAAATTGGCTTATGTTGATCAAAGCCGCGATGATTTGAGCAACGATAAAACCGTGTTTGATGAAATTTCAGGCGGGTCGGATATATTAACTGTGGGGCGTTATGAAACGCCATCACGCGCTTACATCGGCCGTTTTAACTTTAAAGGTGGTGACCAGCAGAAAATTGTCGGTCAGCTATCCGGCGGAGAACGCGGTCGTTTGCATTTGGCTAAAACCCTGATTTCAGGCGGCAATGTATTGCTGCTAGATGAACCTTCAAACGACTTGGATGTTGAAACACTGCGTGCGTTGGAAGATGCTCTACTGGAGTTCGCCGGTTCGGTATTGGTGATTTCACATGATCGCTGGTTCTTGGATCGTATCGCAACGCACATTCTGGCTGCTGAAGGTGAATCGCAATGGACGTTTTTTAACGGCAACTATCAAGAATATGAAGCCGACAAGCGTAAACGTTTGGGTGAGGATGCTGCAAGACCTAAGCGTATTCGCTATAAGCCGATTACTCGATAAATTTGTTTAGCCGCGTGCATCAGCGGCTAATCCCTACTCCACCTCAACTCTAGGCTTATGCGGCGCGTTTTTCGCTAATAAATCCCACAATACCGGCGGAATCAGTCGCATTAGTCTAGCCACCCAACCCATCTGCCATGGAATCACCACAAAGCGGCGTTTTTGTTCAATCGCTGACACAAATTTCTTCGCAGCAATATCGGCATCCATCAAAAATGGCATGCTGTAAGTATTGATATCGGTCATCGGTGTACGTATATAACCCGGCGCAATGGTGGTGACGGCGATGTTGTGGTGCAGCATTTCCACGCGCAGGCTTTCCAGATAAGCTATCGCCGCGGCTTTGGATGCGCTGTAAGCGCCCGCTCCCGGTAAGCCCCTCACGCCTGCGACGCTGGCAATACCTACCAGTTGCCCTTTGCCTGCCCCGCGCATGCTACTGATAAAAGGTTGAAACGTGTGCACTAGCCCCATCACATTAATGTCCATTACCGCTTGAAAGGCAGCAACATCTGCCTGCTGTTCAGTCAACGTGCCGCTACTGACCCCGGCACTGGCAATGACCACATCGGGTGCGCCAAATTGGTGTATGAAGTCTCGTGCTGCGTTTGCTAGCGCGCTGTGATCGCGCACATCCAGCGCGTAAATGACACACTGTACATTGGCTAGTAGTTGCAGGGTTTGTTGTAGCTTTTGTAAGTGCTCACTTCTTCTGGCCACCAAGCCTATAAAAGTTTTTTCATTTTGGTAGCGTTGGGCGTATTCAAAAGCTAGCGCTTGACCTATGCCGCTAGATGCGCCAGTAATAAATACTTTCATAAAAATACCTTCATTAAATGTAGCGTTAAAAAACCCGTTTTACCTTGAGGTAGAAACGGGCTTTTTTAAAGTGCAGCATGCGTTTACAGCATCACCAGTTAAATAGCTTTTGATAAAGCGCCTTAAACCAGTGTGTTGGAGCTGTTGTTACTTTTTTGCTGGTGTGCCTGCTTTGGCTTTATCAGCACGAATGTTGGTAATAATGTAGTCAGCTGTTTTTAAAGCAAGATCATTGTTGCCGGCCATGGTGCTTGAAGTAATGAACTGACCATTAATCACTAAGCTAGGAACGCCAGTTGCACCTGATGCGCGAAACAGGTTAGCAGCGCGTTTCAGATTGGCATTGGTAGAGAATGAGTTGTAGGCTTCTTCAACTTTAGCTTTATCTAAGCCGCTTTGCTTGGTGACCCAATCAATCGCGCCTTTTTCGTCAGTAGGATTTAATGATTTTTGTTTGTGAATGGCATCAAACAATGGTGTATGCAGTTTTTCTAACAGGCCTAGGGTTTCTAAGGCATAGAAAGTTTTAGCCATAGGCGCCCATGATTGGTTAGGCAGGCCTGGAACACGCTTGAATGTGACATCAGCAGGTAATTTTTTAACCCATGCATTTAATGGTGTTTCCATGTGATGGCAGTGGCCACAGCCGTACCAAAACAATTCAACCACTTCGATTTTATTTGGGTTTTCGTTGGCAATCGCTTGTGCGGTTCTGTCAAAGTCTTTACCCATTTGTGGATCAGCTGCAAATACATTGAAGCTGGCTAGCAGCAATAAAGCAGAGAATAACTTTTTCATTCATTTTTCCTTGTAAACAGTGTTTAAATTGATTGGTTTAATAGGCAATACTGTTGATACAACGTATCTTTTCTATCTCCGGCTGACAGCTTTTGTTGCTTTAATACACAGACCACAATATTGTTTATTGGTTTTCGTTATTGACTTTAATTAAGTCCGTTTTAAAACCATTAGCGACTAAATCGTTTTTAGCTTTGTTAATTTCGTCTAAGCTATTCAGTGGGCCAACCCGCACGCGATGCCATACGCCTTTGTCTGGAATCGTGGCCGTTTGTACTAACGCCTCAAAGCCTTGCAAGGCAAGTTTGGCTTTCATGTTGTCAGCTTCTTCTTCGGTTTGAAATGCGCCCACTTGCAAATAATAAGTATATTGCACCACTGGCTGTGGTTGCTCATCTTTGATTTTGACGTCGTCGGTGCTGACTTTACTTTCACTGCCGGGCAAAATCGTATAAAAATCAAACTTTGCTTTTTCGTCTTGTGCATCTGCGGCGTTTGGTAGTTGGCTGTTTTCTAATTCAGCAGCTTTTTTAGCATCTTCTGCAATTTTTTCAGCGACAGGTTTTTTATTATTGCTAAAGTCTGAAAATGTAGTTTCACCACCTTTGATGTACATCACAACTGCTAGTGACGCGCCCACCCCAAGCAGAACCCCAACGAGCAAACCTGAAAAAAACGGGCTGCCCTTACTAGAACTTTTAGCGCGTTCGGGGTTAGGTTTGTAATCTCTACTCATGATGTTTCCTTAATGCTTCTATAATTTTATGTGTTCAATTTTGTTTATATCAATTGAAATTACATTTTTTGTTTGGCTGCAACGCCGAGTAAGTCCAGACCGTTTTTAAGCACTTGCTGAGTGGCACGAATTAAACTCAAACGTGCTAATTTAACCGGCTCGTCATCAATTAAAAATTTATACTCATTGTAATAACTGTGTAAGTCAGCCGCTAATTCTTTTAAATAATTAGCCACGGCGTGCGGCGCTAAATCTGTGGCGGCATTGGCAACAATTTCAGGATATTCGCTCAGGCGTTGCATCAATGCAGCTTCATGCGCGTTGCTTAGCGGGCTTAAGTCAGTGTGAATCAGGTTTTCAACATTACCATCCCACTGATTCAGCACACTGCAAATGCGCGCATGCGCATATTGAATGTAATACACCGGGTTGTCATTGCTTTGGCTGCGCGCCAAGTCAATATCAAATACCAGTTGTGAATCTGCACGGCGTGCCGCTAGGAAGTAGCGTGTTGCATCACAACCTACTTCTTCAATCAGGTCACGCAAGGTCACATAGCTACCAGCGCGTTTGGAGAGTTTGACTTCTTCGCCGCCGCGCATCACGGTTACCATCTGGTGCAACACGTAATCCGGCCAGCCTTTAGGGATGCCAATATCCAAAGCCTGCAAACCAGCGCGTACGCGGGTGATGGTGCTGTGGTGATCTGCGCCCTGCTCGTTAATGACACGTACAAAACCACGCGCCCATTTTTCTGCATGGTAAGCAACGTCAGGAACAAAATACGTGTAACCGCCGTCAGTTTTACGCATCACACGATCTTTGTCATCGCCAAAATCTGTGGTTTTTAACCACAGCGCGTCGTTTTCTTCGTAGGTGTGGCCGCTATTAATCAGCGCCTGTACAGTTTGCTCTACACGGCCATTTTTATAGAGTGCGCTTTCCAGTGAAAACACATCAAATTCTATTTGAAAAGCTTTTAAGTCTAAGTCTTGCTCGTGGCGCAAATAGGCCACGCTGAATGCACGGATTGATTCCAGGTCGTTGATATCACCACTGGCAGTGACTTCAATGTCGTCGGCCACCACCGTGTGTTTGGTGAGAAACGCAGCAGCGATATCGTTGACGTATTCACCGCGATAACCATTTTCAGGAAAGCTCTCATGCTCGGTAGAAATGCCCTTGCAACGCGCTAATACAGAAATGGTCAAGTTATCAATCTGCGCACCGGCATCGTTGTAATAAAACTCACGCGTCACATCCCAGCCATTGGCATCTAGCAAGCGTGCCAAACAATCGCCCACCGCCGCACCGCGGCCATGGCCGACATGCAAGGGGCCAGTGGGGTTAGCCGAAACAAACTCTACCTGCACTTTTTGGCCGTTGCCGCTATTGTTGCGGCCAAATTGGTCGCCTGCTTTCAGCACTTCTTTAATAACCACTTGTTTAGATTGCGGATTTAAAAAGAAATTAATAAAACCAGCACCGGCAATTTCGGTTTTGGCAATATAGTCACTGGCTGGCAACGCATCAATAATTTGCGTGGCAATCACACGTGGGTTTTGTTTGAGCGGTTTAGCCAAAATCATGGCTAGGTTTGTGGCAAA
>NCHI01000124.1 GCA_002281815.1 Methylotenera sp. 24-45-7 | reverse complement strand
CGTGTTTGAATACCTCCGGATGCACCATGCCGCAACCGCCGATTTCCAACCAGCCGCCATTCCAGCTCATGTCCATTTCGGCTGACGGTTCAGTAAACGGGAAAAATGAAGGTCTGAAACGTACGGTTAAATCGTCGCGCTCGAAGAATTTTTGCAGAAAGTCCTGCACTACGCCTTTTAAATTAGCAAAGCTGATGTTTTCATCTACCCACAAACCTTCAACCTGATGAAACATGGGTGAATGCGTTGCATCGGAATCGACACGATATACACGACCCGGTGCAATAATTTTAAATGGTGGGGTTTGATTGTTCTTTAAGGCGTTTTCCATGTAGCGTGCCTGCACCGGTGAGGTATGGGTACGCAACACATTCGCTTCATCAATATAAAACGTGTCATGCATGGCACGTGCCGGATGATCTTCGGGAATATTCAGTGCCGTGAAATTATAGAAATCAGTTTCAATCTCAGGGCCAGTGGCCACTTCAAAACCAATCGAATGAAACAGCTCTTCAACACGCTTGAGCGTTAGCGTCACCGGATGCAAGCCACCTTGTGACTGTGCACGTGCCGGCAAAGTCACATCTACAGACTCTTGCGCCAGCTGTTTAGCCTGCTCTGCATTGAGAATAGCTTCACGACGTGCGGTTAGCGCAGCTTCAACCGCTTGCTTCACCACGTTGATTGCAGCACCAGCTGCCGGACGCTCATCGCTACTTAATTTACCCAGACCCTTGAGCGCATCAGTCAGCAATCCTGACTTACCTAAATATTTAGCCTTGGCATTTTCCAAGTCGTTCATTGAAGCGCTGTTTGCAAAATCGGATGCTGCTTCTGCAATTAAATGCGTTAAGTCTGCCATGTGAATTATGTTCTTTATTTGTTATTAATTGACTAGTGAACTTGCTCAAAAACCACCAGATTAATTTCATAATGCTTTGATTTTGCGCACAAAATCAAAGATAGAATTTTACCGCAAAAAAAAGAGGCCGAAGCCTCTTTTTTACTCAAACTTAGTGATAAGTATGAAATTTTTAACTTGACAACTATGCAGCCAAGCCAGCTTTTGCCAATTCAACGAATTTAGCGAAAGCAGCTTTGTCGAACACAGCCAAGTCAGCCAACACTTTACGATCCACTTCAATTGCTGATTTTTTCAAACCATTCATGAAGCGGCTGTAAGTTAAACCACACTCACGTGCAGCAGCATTGATACGCGCAATCCACAAGGTGCGGAATTGACGTTTTTTCTGACGACGGTCACGGTAAGCATATTGACCAGCCTTCATTACCGCCTGCTTGGCAACGCGGTAAACGTTTTTACGACGACCACGGTAGCCTTTAGCAGCTTTTAATACTTTTTTGTGTCTAGCGCGAGCGATGACACCACGTTTTACTCTAGGCATGTTCTACTCCTATTGTGTTGGCATCATAGCGCGGACGCGCTTGACATCGGTTGAAGAAATGATCGCCGTGCCGCGTAATTTACGCTTTTGCTTGGTGGTCTTTTTAGTCAGGATATGGCGTAAGTGAGAGTGTGTACGCTTCACTTTCCCATTACCCAAGAATTTGAAGCGCTTTTTAGCGCCGCTCTTGGTTTTCATCTTTGGCATTTTGTTCTCCTAGAACTGAGGTTAAGAGTGCTTAGGCATGCCGTTTCGCCGTATCACTCAGGGGTATTAACAGCACTTTCTTGCGAAGCAAGTGAGTGTTGCTTATCAGTTTTTTCTGACTGATTCTTTCAATAACTTAGCAACACACTAAATTATTTTGCTTTTTTGATTGGCCCTAAAACCATCACCATTTGGCGACCTTCCATTTTAGGATACTGCTCAACCATCGCATATTCTTTTAAATCCGCTTCTACACGTTTCAATAGCGCCATACCAAACTCTTGGTGCGTAATCTCGCGACCTCTGAAACGCAGCGTAATTTTTGCTTTATCGCCGTCCTGAATAAATCTAATGATATTACGCACTTTAATCGCATAATCACCATCATCAGTACCCGGACGGAATTTAATCTCTTTAACAACCACTTGTTTTTGCTTAAGCTTAACTTCGTGTTGTCTTTTACTTTCGGCATATTTGAACTTGCCGTAATCCATCAACCTACACACAGGCGGAGCCGCATTCGGCGCGATCTCTACAAGATCAATATCTGCTTCTTCGGCTTTTGCAAACGCTTCTGCTAAAGTGACAATACCTAAGGGCTCACCCTCTATACCCACCAAACGAACTTGTGGCGCTGTAATATCGCCATTGATTCGGGTTTCTTTATCCTGTGCTATATCAAATTCTCCAAATTAAATCACGCGTGATGACGCTGAAATAGTTAAGCCGTGCACCTATAGATTAAACCTTAGCTTCAATCTCTGCTTTTAGACGCTCAATCAAGGCATCAATCGGCATAGATCCTAGGTCTTCACCTTTTCTGGTACGCACGGCCAAATGTCCGGCTTGCATTTCGCGCTCACCCGCAACGAGCAGGTACGGCATCTTCTGCATGCTATGTTCGCGTATTTTATAGGTAATCTTCTCATTTCTCAAGTCAAATTCGCAGCGGATGCCATTTTTCTTTAAAGTTTCAACCACTTGGCGCACATATTCTGACTGACCTTCAGAGATATTCAGCACCATGACTTGCACTGGCGCCAACCATAACGGCATCGCACCTGCGTAATGCTCAATCAAAATACCAATAAAGCGCTCCATAGAACCGACAATCGCACGATGCAACATTACCGGACGTTGACGTGAGTTATCTTCTGCCACGTATTCTGCGCCCAAGCGCTCAGGCAGGTTAAAGTCGAGTTGAATTGTGCCGCACTGCCACAAACGACCCAAGCTATCTTTTAGTGTAAATTCGATTTTAGGACCATAAAATGCGCCCTCGCCCGGCTGCAAATCAAACGCTAAATTATTTTGATTTAGGGCATTTGCAAGCGCCGCTTCCGCTTTATCCCAAGTCTCATCAGCCCCTACACGTTTTTCAGGGCGGGTCGATAATTTCACCAATACGTCATTAAAGCCAAAGTTGCCGTACACGCTGTAGAGCATCTGAATAAAATCAGCCACTTCAGCTTCAATTTGGCCTTCGGTACAGAAGATATGCGCATCATCTTGGGTGAAGCCACGCACACGCATTAAGCCGTGCAATGAGCCTGACGGTTCGTTACGATGGCAAGAGCCAAACTCAGCCAAGCGCAGCGGCAAATCACGATAGCTATGCAGACTGTTATTGAAAATTTGCACATGGCCTGGGCAGTTCATTGGCTTCACTGCATAGTCGCGGCTTTCTGAGGCTGTGACAAACATATTGTCGCGATAATTTTGCCAATGGCCAGATTTCTCCCACAGCGTTTTATCCATCACGGTTGGCGTACGCACTTCCTGATAATCATAATCACGGAACATTTTGCGCATGTACTGCTCAACTTCTTGCCAAATACTCCAGCCGCGCGGATGCCAGAACACCATACCCGGTGCATCATCTTGCATGTGGAAGTAATCTAGCTGTTTGCCCAATTTGCGATGGTCGCGTTTTTCAGCTTCTTCCAGCTGGAACAGGTACGCATCCAACTCCTCTTTATTACGCCAAGCGGTGCCATAAACACGTTGCAACATCTCATTATTGCTGTCTCCGCGCCAGTAGGCACCAGCCAGCTTCATCAGCTTGAATGCTTTTAATTTGCCAGTGTTCGGTACGTGTGGGCCACGACATAAGTCGGTAAAGTTACCTTCGGTATACAGTGAAACCTCTTCACCTGCAGGAATAGCGCCAATCAGCTCGGCCTTATAGGCTTCACCAATGCTGTTGAAATAGGCAATCGCCTCATCACGCGGCATCACTTTGCGCGTTACCGGCTCGTCTTTTTTAGCCAATTCTGCCATTTTCTTTTCAATGGCGATTAAATCTTCAGGGGTAAACGGACGCTTGTAGGAAAAGTCGTAATAAAAGCCGTTTTCAATCACCGGACCTATGGTGACTTGCGCGTCAGGAAACAACTCTTTCACAGCATAAGCCAACAAGTGTGCAGTAGAGTGACGAATCACTTCCAGACCTTCAGGGTTTTTATCGGTGATAATCGCTAAATCACTATCCACTTCAATCAGATAGCTGGTATCAACGACTTTATCGTTTACCTTGCCAGCCAATGCCGCTTTTGCCAAACCAGCGCCGATATTCAACGCAACTTCAGCCACTGTAACCGGCGCATCAAATTGACGTTGTGAACCATCTGGCAAGCGAATGATAGGCATTTCATTATCCCGTAAAAAGAATTAAAGCCGTTTGGATTAACGGCTTTAGATTAAATTCAATACTATAAATTTGGTAGGCAGTAGCAGATTCGAACTGCTGACCTCTTGGATGTCGACCAAGCGCTCTAACCAACTGAGCTAACCGCCTGTTGTTTTGCTGTCAGGTAAACCCGCCATTTAAAACAGAACGCGATTTTAGCTTATTGTGGCGCTACACGCAAACCAAGCATGACATATAATACCGCGCATGCAAGCTTCTATTTA
>NCHI01000123.1 GCA_002281815.1 Methylotenera sp. 24-45-7 | reverse complement strand
CAAGTTTTTAAAGCAAGGTTCATATCTGGATTTATTTAAATCGGTAAAAACGGATAATTTAAAACCTTTGCTAGGTGTTGCACGACACAACTTTGATTTAACACGCTATTTGGTAGGCGAGGCAGTGCAAACCCACAAATCACGCATGCAAAGCCTGCGTCAATATTATCCGCAAGCAAAGGCTAAAGACTGGCATCTTGAAAGCGCGGGCAAACGCGTGCAAATCATTAAAGAGTGCGATAACAAAGGCGGCAAACTAGAGTTTGGTACAGAAATCGTAAGTTCAGCCGATGGCACGATAGCTGCCTTGCTTGGTGCTTCTCCAGGCGCGTCAGTATCGGTACAGGCAATGATAAATGTGATTGAGCGCTGCTTTAGCAACCAGATTAAAAATGCAGATTGGCAGCAAAAAATGCAAGCACTGGTGCCCAGCTACGGCGAATCTTTAGTTGATAATGCGGAGCTGTTAGCAAAAGTGCGTGCGCGGACTTTACGCACGTTAAAGCTAGGATAGTATTTCGCGATCTAAAGATCGCTCCTACAATGAATGTCAGATAAAGTATAGGAGCGATCAACGAATGTCAGATAACGAGTAGGAGCGATCAATGAATGTCGGATAATGTGTAGGAGCGATTTTTAAATCGCGAACTATGACTTATCTTGAGCAGCTTTATTGCTACTATTCGACAAATCACTTAACTCAAAGCACGCTGACGTCTAATCTCATACAAGCAAATTCCACTCGCCACGCTCACATTCAAGCTTTCCACAGAGCCATACATCGGTATCGTAATCAACGCGTCGCAGGCTTCTGTCGTCAAGCGACGCATACCGTCGCCTTCAGCACCCAATACCAAGGCGATTGGGCCTTGCAGCTTGGTGTTAAGCAAGGTGCTTGGTGCATCCATCGTGGTACCAATCACATAAACGCCAGCCTCCTTTAGTTCGCGTATGGTGCGTGCTAAATTAGTCACCGCAATAAACGGAACAGTCTCAGCCGCGCCACAGGCAACCTTACGCACCGTGGCATTCAAACCCACTGCTCTATCTTTTGGTGCAATCACTGCATGTACCCCCATGGCATCTGCCACGCGCAAACAAGCACCTAGATTATGCGGGTCTTCTACGCCATCCAAAATCAGGAAAAATGGTGGCTCATCAAGGTCTGATTCCAAAATGTCATGGATATCTTTATACGGAATTGGCGTATCAACCACGCGTGCAATCACGCCTTGGTGCCGACCATTAGTACCTGCCATGCCATCCAAACGTGAGCGCTCAACCTGCATCACACGCACATCTGCATTTTCTGCCATGTTGAGCAGGTCTTTCATGCGTGCGTCTACGCGCTCGCGGTCGATTAGAATTTCACATCACTCATTTTTTAACCTTACGTTTGGTGGTTTTTTTGACCACTTTTTTTGATTTACTGACTTTGTTATCGGGTTTGGATTTTGCAGAGCCAGCTCCACCTGCACCTCGACTTGCTGACCTGCTGGCTGGTTTTTTACCAAAAGCCGTTTCTGACTTGCCAGCTTCAAATTTAGGCGTGGATTTTACCGCAGATTGTGGTTTGCTGCTTGCTTTATATGGCGATGTGATTTTTGTAGATTCAACTTTAGAAGAATCATTTAACTCATTGCTTTTATTTGCTAAAGTAAAATCAATTTTTGTGGTTTCTAAATCAACTCGCACTAATTTAACGGTTAATCTATCGCCCAAACGGTAGCGCACACCGGTGCGTTCACCAGCCATTTCATGGCGCGCTTTGTCAAAATGGAAGTAATCATTACCCAACTCAGTGACATGCAGCAGGCCTTCTACATACACACCATCTAAGGCTACAAACAAACCAAAACTGGTAACACCAGCCACCGTGCCTTCAAACACCTCGCCAATTCTATCTTGCATGTAAAAACATTTGAGCCAATTGGTTACATCACGCGTTGCATCATCAGCGCGACGCTCTGTCATTGAGCAATGCACACCTAGCTCGTTCCAATCACCAGCTTTGTACTTATCACCATTCAACACTGCCTTAATCGCACGGTGAATGAGCAAATCCGGATAGCGACGAATAGGCGAGGTGAAATGCGCATAGGCTTCATACGCCAAACCAAAATGGCCGACATTGTCTGGGCTATACACAGCTTGCTGCATAGAGCGCAGCAATACTGTTTGTAGCAGTTGTGCATCGGGGCGGGTTTTAATCAGCGACAGCAGCTTGCCATAATCTTTGGCATGTGGAGAATCGCCGCCACCCACACCAAAGCCGAACTCACCCATGAAGGTGCGCAGCAATTCGAGCTTCTCAGGCGTTGGGCCTTCGTGTATGCGATACAAAGCCGGGTGCTCGTGTTTTTTAAGAAACTCAGCCGCACAAACATTGGCTGCCAGCATACACTCTTCAATTAAACGATGTGCTTCGTTACGCACGCTTGGTTCTATGCGCTCAATCTTGCCTTCTTCATTAAAGAACATGATGGTTTCAGAAGATTCAAACTCAATCGCACCGCGTTTTTCACGCTGTTTGAGCATGAGCTTATACACGTTGTTGAGGTTTTCTAAATGCGGTTTTAGCCAGCTGTATTCTTGCGCCAACTCACCTTCTGGATTTTGCAGAATTTCATGCACTTTGGTGTAAGTCATGCGCGCTTTTGAACGCATCACAGATGGATAAAATTTATACTGCTTCACAATACCTGCGCCATCCACTTGCATGTCGCAAATCATACATAGGCGCTCAACATCGGGGTTTAACGAGCACAAGCCGTTAGACAAAGCCTCTGGTAGCATGGGAATCACGCGACGCGGAAAATAAACCGAGTTACCACGGTCATAAGCTTCCTTATCCAGCGCATCTTTCGGTTTCACATAAAAACTCACGTCAGCAATTGCCACCACCAAACGCCAGCCCTTGCCTTGCGGCTCGGCGAACACCGCATCATCAAAGTCGCGTGCGGTTTCACCATCAATAGTAATCAATGCTAGTTCGCGCTGGTCAATACGACCTTTAAAATCAGCCTCTTGCACCAGTCTAGGGTAAGCCTCGGCAACTTTTAGTGCTTCTTTGCTGAATTCATGTGGCAGGTTGTGTTTGCGCAGGGCAATTTCGATTTCCATGCCGCTATCCGCATAGTTGCCTAAAATTTCGGTAATCTTGCCCATAGGCTGCGCATGCGATGACGGCTGTTCTGTGAGTTCCACCATCACTACTTGGCCAGATTTCGCGCCCATGTCCAAATGGTATGGAATCAAAATATCCTGATTCACACGCTTGTCTTCAGCAGCCACCACCGTTACACCGCTGGCACGTATTACGCGGCCAACCAGTTTTTGCGTGCGGCGCTCCAGCACCTCTACAATTTTACCTTCTGGCCGCCCTCTTCTATCTAGACCGCTCATGCGCACCATTGCACGGTCGCCATGCATTACTTGCGACATTTCTTTAGGGCTCAAGAATAAATCTTCACCCGTAGTTTTAGTTTTGTTGTCAGGTACTAAAAAACCAAAGCCATCAGGGTGCCCCTGCACCGTGCCTGTAATCAAATCCAGCTTTTCAGAGATGCACAACGCACCTTTGCGATTTTGCATAATTTGACCTTCACGCTCCATGGCGTTCAGGCGGCGGTTGAATATCTCACGCTCGGTATCGCTAATGTCTAGCAACAGATACAGCTGCTCAACACTGAGCGGAATACCTTGGTCAGCCATGGTAGTTAAAATCAGCTCACGACTCGGTATAGGCGTTTCGTAACGGCTAGCCTCGCGCGCTGCATGAGGATCATTGCTTCTATTGTTTTTATTTCTATGTTTTGTCATTGACAAAGCCTGCCTTTAATATAAAATTCGATGCCTTTGCTGCAGTATGAATTGCAGCAGAAATTGCCCAGATGGCGGAATTGGTAGACGCGCTAGTTTCAGGTACTAGTATCGAAAGATGTGGAGGTTCGAGTCCTCTTTTGGGCACCATTCTTAAAAAAATCCCGATTTAAATCAATAAGTTAAGATATAAAAGTTTTGAACGTTTACATGGTGATCCATCTATGTGATCCATTTTACATTGAAACTAGCATCACATCTATGGCAAAGTCGCCACGGTATCTTTTATATTCGCTATAATCACAACGGTCATGAAATTAAGCGTAGCTTAAAGACGCGAGATCTCAAAATCGCTCAAAAACTTGCATACATACTCAATGCTATGAATATAAATGATGTTCTTAAAAAGTTTGAAAATAGTCAGATTTCAGAACTGATACTTAAAACAGATGGCATTGAAATTGTCACTGACGGAAGCGATACCGAGCACAAACAAGCTCTAGAATTCCTAAAGCTACACTACGCACATAAAAATTCATCTGGTGATCATTCAAGCAATCAAAGCATCACCGCCAATCAATTTGCAGAGCTTTTAATGAATCAGCAAAAAGCCAACGCACAGTTTAATAGCAAGATAATCCGTACGACTCTCAAAGAAGCAGTAGATCAATATCTTGATGACCGTAAAAAAACAATCAGTGAGAGAACTTACAGCGCTTGGCAAGGTGAATTTAAGCATCTCATAGTGGCACTGGGTGAAAACACAATTGTTGCTGACATTAGTAAAGATGCATATATTCATTTTAGAAAACGCGTTATCGATATCCTTGCACCATCGAGTATGGATAGCCGCAACAGTACTTATAGAAACTTTTTTAAGTGGTGCATTGAGCATGGTCGTGCCGAAGTAAACCCTGTTGTGGCACTCAACCTCAGCAGAGTTCAGAAGGCTAAATTTCAAGGCGAACGGGGTAAAGTTAGAAAGCCATTTGAAGCTTCAGATTTAGAAAAACTTTTTAATGATGACGTAATGCAGGCGATTAAAAAACCATGCTTATTTTGGATGCCGCTTCTCGCTTTTTTTTCTGGTGCAAGAGAAGAAGAATTGGCTGAAATAAAAGTTGATACGATTATTCCATATGAAACCAACAAGTATCAGCTTCACATAGGGAAGTCAAAGACCCTCGCAGGTATTCGGTTTATTCCAATTCACCCGAAATTAATTGAAATTGGTTTTTTAGATTATGTTGATGAAGTTAAAAAAACCTGGGGCAATTCTTCTACCCTCTTTCCATACATGACACCAGTCAAAGAAAGGTTGTCACACAAGTTCAGTCAAGAGTTTGGAGCCCACAGAACTAAATTGGGCATTGGTAAAGAAAAAGACTTTCATTCTTTTAGGCCAACCGTGATCGGCGTCCTAAAACTCAACAACGTCAATTCAGAATTCAGGCGCGAGTTTGTAGGTCATGATTCAACTGAAAAAGAAGATACACATTTAAAAAACTATGCGCGCAAGACAAAGTTCCCGCTGCAACATCTTGAAAAAGAAGTACTAGACAAACTTGATTACGCATATAGCATTGGCTTCAACTTGCCAAATATTGTTTACCGAAAAGGACGATTTACAAGGTATTTAAAAAGCAGAAAGATACAGAAGCAAGATTTAAAAATAAAGAAATCAAAAGCGTTACTTGAATAGCAAATAAAATGCTGCAAGCCCCGTCAAGATTGACTTGTAGCGAATTCAAACATGCATATCGTAGAATTAAAACATAACAAAATCAATAGGTTATGTTGATTAATCCTTGACAGGTTGGGTTGAGATCGTTATAATGTCATAAATATTTGGCAGCTTGGCCACTGAACTGTCCACGACCGGTTCATAACTTGTGATTACCACAGCCGCCTGTTTTTTCTAATTCCGTGTCGTGGCGGAAAAGGCGAGAACAGGCGGCTTTTTCATGGTGGTAAATGATGCACATATTCAAGAGTTCCAACAGGCGTTAAACGCCGATTTCAAACTGCAGCGAGCCGAGCGTCGATGGCTCTCATTTAGATATCCTCGTAATAAAATAGCTAAAGACCAAGGAGCCGTTTATTGGCAATTTGGTCAGGTAGC
>NCHI01000122.1 GCA_002281815.1 Methylotenera sp. 24-45-7 | reverse complement strand
CTGGAAATACGAATTCCCCTAATTGGCCTAATCTTAATTTTCTTTGTTTAAGTATTTCAATAACAACGCTAGTAAGAGGAATAGATAAAGACATACCGCTCTTAGACATCTCACTTTGAATAGTCCAAATTCCTGTTCCAAAATCTATATCTTTCCATCTCATACCCAGCACGTTTTCACGTCTTGCCCCTGTAAATAAGGAAACACCAATATAGTCTTTGAAATTTTCATCATGCATTTCACCGAGCGCTTTAAAGAATACTGGTAACTCGTCTCCCTGCAAATATCGTTCTCTTTCTGTTTCATCAAAAAGCTCTGTACCAACACACGGATTATCACCAGAAAAAATCTTCCACAGCTCCATTTTGTTATAAATAGCTCTAAGAAGTTGAAGCACACGGTTTGCAATGTACTGACCACTTCCTTCTTTAAGGCTGTTATGCATTTTTAGAACGTCTGCACTGCTTATATCGGATAGCTTACGCTTTGACCAATCGACTCCATGCGGTGCTTTTGTTTTTTCTTTACCGTGTGGTTTTTTTTGACCAGGAGCAACATACCCAAGGTTACGGTCAAAAAGATTACGAAGGTCAGATGACGTGCGCTTATTTTTCGGTAAGAGATAGTCTTGCTCATATCTATCAAAAGCATCTTGAAGGGTAAGTTCTGACAGTTTAGCTTTTCGCGTCGAACGCTGAACTTCAGATGGATTAGTGCCCATGTCCAGCTGACTATTTACCGCACCAGCTAATATTCTAGCCATAGAGACGTTCAGTGCTGGAGAGTTACCCACTAAACTGAGTGGATTCAAGCCCTCGGGAAACGTCCTTGAATCTGGCAAAGATGAATCAAAGTGACCTAAACCTATACGTGTTGGCTTACCTTGAACTTTTCTATAAATTTCAAAAGCCTTAGTGCCACTTGGTAAAGCTGCAAGAAATAAACCACGAGTATCTCTGTCTTTATAGTAGATACGTTTAGGCGGGGTGGGTAAAGCGGTGAGATTGCTACGTGTGAATTTTATAGCTGCGGCTACCATAAAAAATTCCTAAAATGTAGCCAGATAACCTGCGCTACCATTGCGCTACTGTTATATTGAATTAATACGAAATTAACAGTAACAAGAAGTAATCATGGTATATATAAATATCAATAAAATCAATGATTAAGTAATTAAGAGTATCATCAAGTATTGAAAGACCTTTTGGCTACGAACCAAGGGGTCAGGAGTTCGAATCTCTTCGGGCGCACCAATTAGATATAGAAGTGGGCACTTGTTTCAGGTGACCCACTTTTTTATCGTCCATCGTTACCGCATTGGCTAACGCACCATAGCTGCCTCTGATCGTCGCAGTGTTATCGTTCACTACAATTTCATCCACCAGCAGATTTAAATAGCTTTTAGCGATGGTTGAATCTTTGGCAAGCAGTTTAGCTTTTAAGGTCTTAGCAAACGCTTCTACTTGGCTGGCCTTGAGCTGGTCTACAGGGAGTGAATGTTCACGTCGAACCCCTGCCAGCTCTATCAATAATGCCTCTCGCGCGGATTTGTGCTGTTGGGCGCGACGTTGCAAGGTCTCATCAAGCTCAATCACGCCACGCTCTATTGCTTCAAACAATCTTTGCTGGTTTTCTTCGGTTTGTTTTAATTGTCGGTTGAGTTGATTGATCCGATCTTGCTGTGCGTCTTTACTCGTTTTCATGCGCTTGCGTAGCTCAACCATCATGCTATGCACACGCTCAATTGTAAAAACCTTGTCCGCTAATCTATAAAGCACTTGCTGATCTGTAGTTTCCATTGGGTGGTTGCTACTGTCACAGGCATGATTGCCCTTATTTTGTCGGGTGGTGCATTTATAGTATTTGTAGCGTCCACTTTTCCCCGTGACCAAAGTCATGCTGCCACCACATACCCCACATTTAATAAGCCCCGTTAGCAATGTGGGTGAGGTTGTAATACGCGGCGGTGTCTGCGAGGGTGCGCGTGAGGCGCGCTTCCCTCGCACCCTCTCAAACACTGCCGCATCTATAATCTGTGGTATTGGTGTTGTGATCCACTCTGATGGTGGTCGTTTTTGGCCTGTCTTAGAATCCACAACATTGAAATGATATTCACCCATGTATAGGGTATCAGAGAGAATTTTATGTACTTTCTGAATACCCCACGGTTTACCACGCATCAATAAGCCTTTATCTGTTAAGTGCTTACCGATCTCTTTAATGCCCATGACTTTGCCATGATGGCCTTGAAGGTAAAAGTCATAAATCATCCGCACTATCCCTGCTTCGGCTTCGTTGATCTGTAGTTTTTTCTTTTTACGTCCGTGACTGCCGTCTGTTTCAGTTGATGCGGCAATATATCCAAATGGCGGTTTAGATCCGTTAAAGAATCCCTGACGAGCGTTTTCTTTCATGGCGCGTGAGGTGTGCTTTGAGTTTTCTTTTGAATTGTATTCATCAAAGGTATTGATGATACGACGCATCATTTCCCCCGCTGAGTCATCGCCTGTTTGCTGCGTGATTGAAATGACTTTGACTTTGTTTTTGCCTAGCTTGCGTTCATAAACACCAAATTGAATTGCATCTCTAAAAAATCTTGAGAAGCTATGAATAATGATCGCTTCAAATGATTGCGGCTTTTGCATAGCGTCATTGATAAGTTGCTGGAATATTGGCCTTTTGTCATCTGTGGCAGATGCACCTGGTTCAACGTACTCATGCACGACTAAGTGACCGTTTGATTTACACCATTCATTAAGCTGTCTTAACTGATCTGGAATAGATAAGTCATTATCAGCTTGTCTGACTGTAGAAACGCGAGCATAAAGTGCGACGTGCATGAGATGTTCTCCTATTACATTTTAATCATCGGTGTCTGAATCTTGCATCATTGCAAGAATAAGTTCAGGCATGACTGATTCAATTAAAGCGAGTTCTTCGTCCAGAATACTATGAGCGATGCTCTGAGTGTTGAAACGAATTTCTAAGTTTGAATTTTGTTCCACTCATGATGGCACCCCCTTTCGCGCATAGTCTATTCCCGCCCATTCCTACCCAAGCCATGCTGCTGATCTATCAACAGCGGTTTCAATTCTTTCTCTAATCCACGATCACCAAACTCATCGAGAAACAATTTCTTAAATGCTAAATATTGATGTTCAGGCAATGACGCCTGAGCAATCAGCAATACGCGATTTTTACGTGCATTCAGTAAGTTACTGACCATTTGATAAAGACTTATCCCTACCATTCGCCCAATCTCATTTCTTTGGCTCTGCGGTTTACGTCCTGCTGCCAAGTAAGTGGATCATGCAATTCAGTCACTCTATTTTGTAGATGCTGGAAAGCTTCATCCATGTAGGATTTCTCATGACCAGTATATAAAGCATCAATTGCAGCCACCCTTTTAACGTAACCGTAAACACTGATGGCAATCCTAGTGAGTCGCTCTTCAAGTAGTGCCAACTCATCCAGTTCTTTGATCACGCCCAGCCCATCCATTTGATCAACACGCTCAATTAGGTCTAGCCAAAGCGGATGCATCGCCCAGCGTGAACGGTTGCTATCATTAGATTTAATTCTGAGTGTTGTATGTTCTTTGACTAGCACACGAAGCAAATCACCTTGACGCTCTGCCAAGCTGGTAAATGAAGTAATACCTAATTGGCGCAAGTAGTCTTTTCTGACTTGCCATTCAACACGCCAGACATCGTGATCAATACCCCATAAATCAAACAGCCATGTTTTATGGCTGACTTCGTTGATCTCATCGGTTTTATTGTAGATACGCAGGACGACTTTATCAGTGCCGAATTTTAAGGTTTGAATCTTGCCATTTTTACGGTGCTGGTTGTCTTTGGTTGCCTGAGAGATAAAGCTATCCTCATCAAAGTCCAACTCTGGCAAGAAGTAATCAAAAGCATAATCCACCCTTGATAGTCTTTCTGGTTGCGACTGGATCAGACCGACAGATGCAGCCCAAGCAATAAAACGCTTATGCAATGCCAATGCGCCATGATGCCAGAGTGCGATGCTGCGGAATTTCACATAAAAGTTTGGTTTGTTAAATTCACCAAACTGGATAATGAATACTTCGTTCTCAATAATGAAAGGATATCTTTGCACCATCTTATAAAGTCATCACTACCAAACTGACTACCTTGATCTGAATGAATAATGACAGCTTGCTTAGGTTTACGCCGCCAGACTGCCATCAATAGTGCATCCAATACAATTTCCGTGGCCATCGTCGGCTTCATCGACCAACCAACGACTGTGCGTGAATATAAGTCAATCACAACGGCTACATATAGCCAACCTTCATAGGTGCTGACATAGGTAATATCGGTCACCCAAGCTATATCTGGTTGAGTGACTGTGAACTGCTGTTGTAGTCCAAGCAAAGTATTTTTTTTCATCAATGTCTATCCTGATTAATCAAGACAAAATAAATGCAACATAGGGTTACATTTAATAACACCAATTACAGTAAACGTATGATGTAGTTTTGTATGTCACCAGTAATAGTGACAATGCGGACTTAATAGAAACTATTAAAATTATTTTTTAATGGGTAACCGT
>NCHI01000121.1 GCA_002281815.1 Methylotenera sp. 24-45-7 | reverse complement strand
TGCTGAAAAAAGTACAAGATGTAGACCTGCCTGCAAAATTCCCACGCATGCCATTTGCGGAAGCCATGAACCGATATGGTTCAGACAAGCCTGACATGCGCGTGACGCTTGAAATTACCGAACTTTCAGATGTGATGAAAGATGTGGATTTCAAAGTGTTTGCGGGTGCTGCCAATATGGCGGGTGGTCGAGTTGCTGCGTTGCGTGTGCCGAACGGCGCCGCAATCAGCCGTTCAGAAATCGACGCTTACACCGAGTTTGTAAAAATCTACGGTGCTAAAGGTTTGGCGTATATCAAAATTAATGACATTACCAAACTGAATGAAGAAGGCCTGCAAAGCCCGATTGTAAAAAATATTCATGAAGCTGCATTGCGCGCAATCATTGAGCGTACTGGCGCACAAAACGGCGACATCGTATTCTTTGGTGCAGATAAAGCTAAAGTAGTGAACGAAGCTTTAGGTGCGTTGCGTCTTAAAGTTGGTCACGACAAAGGTCATGTAGATGGTCGCGCATGGGCGCCATTGTGGGTGGTGGATTTCCCAATGTTTGAGCATGACGAAGATGCAGACCGTTGGGTGGCATTACACCATCCGTTCACGGCACCAAAAGATGGCCATGAAGATTTGCTGACGACTAACCCGGGTGCAGCCCTCTCAAAAGCGTATGACATGGTGTTAAACGGCTGGGAAGTGGGTGGTGGTTCTGTGCGTATTCACAAACAAGACGTGCAATCAAAAGTGTTCGATGCGTTAAAAATTAGCAAAGATGAAGCACAAGAAAAATTTGGCTTCCTGTTGGACGCATTGCAATACGGCGCACCTCCGCACGGTGGTTTGGCGTTTGGTTTAGATCGCCTAGTCACGTTAATGACAGGTGCTGAATCTATTCGTGACGTAATCGCATTCCCTAAAACACAACGTGCACAGTGTTTAATGACTAATGCACCTAACGAAGTGGATGAGAAGCAGCTACGCGAACTGCACATACGCGTCCGCACGCAAACGCCGGCGGCGTAAAAGTGCACTCACTTGCGCTGGCGTTGTTGCAAGCTCTTGCCGTACTGATTGTACTGTCTACGAGCTTTCGCCTAGCCAGCGCATCGTGATTTGCATTTTAGGAACGAGAATTGGTTTTTAGATATTTAATTAAAATATGCCAACCGTTCTAAGAATTGGCGCATTTCGTTTTTTCTTCTGTGCTGATGAGGGGTAAGAGCCTGCGCACATTCATGTGCAAGCAGCTAATAAATTGGCGAAGTTTTGGTTGCAACCTGTCAATTTAGCGAGCAGTATAAGTTCTAATGCAAAAGAGCTAAATCAATTATTGAGTTTGGTTCGTGAGCATGAGGTTTTATTTCTGGAGGCTTGGAATGACTTCTTTAACATTAAATAATGAGCCAATCGCACAGTCTGTAGAAACTTCAGATAGTGAGTTGGTGGTAAAGTTGACCAATGGTCGAGTACTTTCTGCACCCTTGGTGTGGTTTCCGCGTTTGCATAATGCAACGCCAGCTAAGCGTAATGTATATGAGTTGTTGGGTAATGGCGTAGGTATTCATTGGCCTGAGTTAGATGAGGATGTTAGCGTGGCTGGTTTGCTGGCTGGGCGCTCTTCAGTTGAATATCATGCAAAATAATGGTTAGCCCAAACAATGGCTTTTGAATCTCTGAGGTTTTAGTTACGGTAATTTTGCAAAATTAAGGCTTTTAAGCTTGCCTATTAAATCTCTTATCCGCACTATCCCGCATTACCCGAAACCGGGTATTCAGTTTCGCGACATCACCACCTTGCTCAAAGACCCGCTGGGGTTTCGCATGGTAATTGATGCGCTGTCACAACATTATTCAGATAAAAAAATCGACAAAATCGCCGGTATAGAAGCCCGTGGTTTTATTATTGGCGCAGCACTGGCGTACAAGTTAGGCGTGGGGTTTGTACCTATACGCAAATCTGGTAAGTTGCCGGCTGAAACGTTGGGGCATGATTATGCGCTTGAATATGGCGCTGACCGCGTTGAAATTCATCTCGATGCGATTGAGGCGGGTGAACAAATTCTATTAGTGGATGATTTGATTGCCACTGGTGGCACTGCCGAGGCCTCGATAGCACTGATTCACAAGTTAGGCGGGGTTGTCATCGGCTGCGCGTTTGTGATTGATTTGCCTGATTTGGGTGGTTCAAAACGTTTGCATAAAGCAGGATTAGAAACCTTTTCTTTGTGCGAATTTGAAGGTGATTAGAACAGAATTTATGAACAGCAACAGTTGCTGTTCATGCCGAAAATGTTAAAGTGCAAAAAATGTTATTTATATTTTGCTGCTTAGTAACCAAAGAGAAAAAACAATGCCAGTTACCGAATTAAATCACGTTAATTTACGCACGCCGTTTGACACCATGATGAAGCTTAAAGACTTCTATTGCGATGTGGTGGGCTTGAAGGAGGGGCCGCGAGAGGGCTTTACCAGTCGCGGTTTTTGGTTGTATATCGGTAATAATGATGTGCTGCATTTGGCCGAATATAGGGGTGAAGGCGAGCCACTTAGCAACGTGCTGACAACGGTAGATCACATTTCATTTACCTGTACCGATTTGCCCGGCACGGAGGCGCACTTACAAAAGCACAATATTGAATATACGATACGCGATTTGCCGGTGTTGAATGTAAAGCAGATAAATTTTAAAGATCCGGTAGGCAACGGTATTGAGTTATTTTTTCATATGGAACATGAGTAATGTGACCTCGGTCACATACACTGCGCTGATACAAACTAAAATAGACTAAACTTTAATGTTTAGTTTAGGTCACAGAAAAATAAAACAACATAGTCAATAGACGAAAATCTGGTGGAGGACGTATGAAAATGAACCAATCAATTATTGCTGTATTTATATGTGCAACGATGTTAACAAGTTTCAGTACCAGCGCACTTGCCGAGGCTGACCCTAAGCTATGGCCGGTAGTAAAAGAAGCTTTCTTTGCTAAACGTGATATTCAAGAAGTAGAGTTTATGAAAATTGAGGCACCGCGTCGCGCTGAAAGTGGCGCACAAGTGCCGGTAACGTTCAGTTTGGATAAAGCTGCTGCCAATGGCGTTGACATCAAAAAAATCTATGTATTGGTAGATGCAAACCCAATTCAATTGGCAGCGATTTATCATTTAACTGATATGCTGGGTAATTTTCAATTAGCTACGCGCATTCGTATGGAAACTGATTCATTTGTACGTTTAGTGGGTGAATCTGCCGATGGCAAACTGTATATGGTAAAACGTGAAATTCGCGCTGCGGGTGGCTGTGGTGGCACGGTAGATAATGACGAGTCAGCAGTGCGCGCAGCAGCTGGTAAAATTAAATTAAATGTGGAGTCGCCAGTCACATTTGGCAGTGCGGCATCAACTACTTTCAACATACGTCATGTGATGCGCACTGGCTTGCAGCGTGATTTAGTCTCACAAGGTTATGTGCCAGCTTTTTACATCAACAAAACAGATTTTACTTACAACGGTAAACCTGTGATGACCGTAGATGTGGGTGTGGGCACCAGTGAAGATCCTTATTTCAAGTTCAATTTTATTCCTGAAGCGCCTGGCACTTTAGAAGTGACTGCCACAGACAATGAAGGTAAGGTATTTTCACAAAAAATTGATGTGAAAAGTTAACTAAAAGCAATTCAAATAAAAACGGCCTCTTGATGAGGCCGTTTTTATTTGTTGGCGTTGCAGTGTTAAAATCACCACATTCGTATAAAGGACTATTTTATGAAAAGCTATCGTAAAGAACTTTGGTTTAACCCACCCACCCGTGTAGCGTTTATTCGTATTACCGAGCAAATACGCGAATGCCTGCGTGAAAGCGGTGTGCGCGAAGGCTTGGTGTTGGTAAATGCCATGCATATCACCGCCAGCGTATTTATTAATGATGATGAGCGTGGCTTGCATCACGACTATACGCAGTGGCTGGAGCGATTGGCACCGCATGAGCCGGTAAGTAGCTATCGTCATAACGATACTGGTGAAGATAATGCTGATGCGCATATGAAACGCCAAATTATGGGGCGTGAAGTTGTGGTGGCGATTACCGATGGCCAGCTGGATTTTGGGCCGTGGGAGCAGATTTTTTATGGTGAGTTTGATGGTTGCCGCAAGAAACGTGTATTGGTGAAAATTATTGGTGAATAATGTTTCGCCGTTCGTCCTGAGCGCGTCGAAGGATGAACGGTGTGACCAAATAAAATGTTTTGGGTCTATATCTTGCAGTGTTCTGATGGGTCTTATTATACGGGCCACACAGAGAATTTAGAGATACGTTTAGCTAGCCACCAATCAGGTGATATGCCTGGCTATACTTCTACACGTTTGCCTGTTGAATTGGTATTTAGCCAATCTATGTTGACTAGAGCAGAAGCACTTAGCGCTGAGCAGCAAATTAAAGGTTGGAGTCGCGCCAAAAAAGAAGCGATGATGCAATGCGATTGGGTAAAAGTCTCTGCTTTGGCTAGAAATAGAACTGATAAATAAGTCGTTCATGGTTCGACAAGCTCACCACGAACGGATGAAATGGAATATGGAATAAGTATGAAAATACCTGAATTATTAGCCC
>NCHI01000004.1 GCA_002281815.1 Methylotenera sp. 24-45-7 | reverse complement strand
TCATGTTGCCATGCGTGGCAATCATGCTGCCTATTTGCGTGTCCAGACTGGTAAAAAAGTGCAGCAATTGCAAGAATTCCATGAATTTTTACCTCAATTGATTTAAAGATAAAACACTAAATAAGTCTTGCGCTATGTTACGTGATGTCATGCAATAGGGCTATTAGCAAGAATGTTTAGGGACGCTTTGCATAAAACGCTATCGCTTGCGGTTGCGGGATTTTCAGCACTGGGTTACGTATTTTTCCCATCACATGCATCTCGCACGGTTTGCAGTCAAATTTCAGGGTAAATCGGTCATTACCGCTAATCAAAGTCATCGGCTCTGCGGTCACGGTGCCTTGTACACCAATCACGCCTTTCGCCTCTTTCGGGCATAAGCCGTGGCTATAGCGCAGGCAATGCTTGGTAATCATCACTGGCACTTCATCCAATGTTTCATTTGCTTCATAAGCAGCGGCTATTAGCTTAACGCCATGTTTTTGGTAAAAGTTACGTGCATGCTTGTTATAAACGTTGGCAAGATAACTCAGGGTATCTTCATGATAAATTGCCGGAGGGTCTGCCGGGGTGCGACGCGCTGGACGGCTGTAGCTCAGCGCGCGAGTTTGTATCAGTTGTTCAAGCGCATCGCGTCTGAGTTGATTAATCACCGAGGCTGGAATGAACCAAGTTTGACGCAGGTTTAGTTCAACGCCCTGAGCAATAAAGTCTGTGTTGCCCAATTTACTCAAGTTTTCACGTAAGCTGATTTCGGCTTTTTCTAGATGTTGAGCGGCTTGTTTCTCAGCTTCGCATGTCGCCGTAGCGCTAAACTGGTTTTCATCGGTGACGGTTAATGCAAAACCATTAGGGGTTTCATATAGTTTAAGTGCGAGACCAATTTTGCGCTGCGCTGAGTCTTTTTCTAGCAGGCGCATAAAAGCGTGGTCACGATTTCTAAATACAGTCATGCCGCGGCGCACATCCTGCGGCATTTCGTTGGGATACAAACGCTTGCCCTCTACCGTGTTTACACGCAAGCCTACCAGCTCTTTGTGCACATCAAAAAAACAAACGCCATCGCCGTTATGGAGTTCAGTATCAGTATCCACTTCAAAAAAATCTTTGCCTACTTTAGTCACTTTACCGAGCTCCTCGCCAGAAAACTTAGGCGTGTCAAACGCGCCAATGTCTGCTTGGCGTCCATTGGCAAAATAATCGGTAGCGCTGCGGTTAAAAGTTTTTTCCGGCTGTGGCGTGAAGGTGAAAGTGCTGTGACCAGCTGAAGATTTTGCATACTCCGGCATTTCTTCCAGTATTTCATCCAGTAACAAGCGATAGTGCGCAGTGGCGTTTTTTACATAGGGCAAATCTTTATAGCGGCCTTCAATTTTAAAAGAGCTGACACCAGCTTGCACCAGTGCTCGCAGGTTGGCGCTCTGGTCATTGTCTTTCATCGATAAAAAATGTTTGTCTTTGCCGATAATGCGGCCTTTTTGATCTTCCAGCGTGAATGGCAGGCGGCATTCCTGCGAGCATTCACCGCGGTTGGCGCTGCGGCCGGTATGCGCATGGCTGATATAACATTGACCACTGAAGGCAACGCATAAAGCACCGTGAATAAAATATTCAAGATTAGCCGTGGTGGCATCGGCAATTTTTTTCACGGTATTTAAGTCCAGCTCGCGCGCTAACACCAGTTGCGAAAAACCAACTTGATCTAAAAATACCGCTTTTTCAACCGTGCGAATATCGGTTTGCGTACTGGCATGTAACTGAATCGGTGGTAAATCCATTTCCAGCAAACCCATGTCCTGGATAATCAGCGCATCGGTGCCGATGTCGTAAAGCTGATGTACCAACTCGCGCACACCTTCTAATTCGTTATCATGAAAAATTGTATTTAAAGCCACAAACACTTCTGCATGGTAGCGGTGTGCATGTTTTACCAAACGCGCAATGTCAGCCACGCTGTTGGGCGCTTTGGCACGCGCACCAAAGGCAGGGCCACCAATATAAACCGCATCTGCACCGTGATTAATGGCTTCAATGCCGAAATCAGCGTTTTTTGCAGGTGATAGGAGCTCTAGATGGCGGCGGGTTTTATGCATGAAGTTTTAAAGTGCAAATGTAGTAAGGCTGAATTTTAGACTAAACAAGGGCTTATGACGATATTTGATTTGACCGGCGCTCCTTCGTCGCTGAAAAACATCGTACAATTCTGAAATGAGTAATCAAGAACTTTTAACTCGAAGCTTACAGTCGGTCTGGCATCCCTGCACCCAGATGAAACAGCATGAAACCTATCCGTTGATACCAATTCAGCGTGGTGACGGTGTTTGGCTGTATGACACTGATGGCAAAAAATATCTGGATACTGTTAGCTCTTGGTGGGTAAACCTGTTTGGGCATAACAACCCACGTATTAAAAACGCCATCAAGCAACAGTTAGATACACTAGAGCATGTGATGCTGGCGGGATTTACGCACGAGCCAGTGGTGGCCTTGTCAGAAAAGCTGGCGCAGTTAACAGGTTTAGGCCATGCGTTTTATGCGTCTGATGGCGCCAGTGCTACTGAAATTGCGCTGAAAATGAGTTTTCACTATTGGCGCAATATCGGCAAACCCAGTAAGACCAAGTTTATCAGCCTGCAAAATAGCTATCACGGTGAAACCATGGGTTCATTGGGGGTGACCGATGTGGCGATTTTTAAAGACACCTATGCGCCGCTATTAATGCAGTCTGCTTTAGTGCCTAGTCCGGATTTTAGATTGGCAGAAACTGGCGAGAGTGCCGAGCAGTTTGCGCTGCGTTGTGCCGATGCTCTGGAGCAGCATGTGGCGCAACACTCTTCTGAGCTGGCAGCGTTGATTGTTGAACCGCTGGTGCAGTGTGCTGCAGGCA
The DNA here is from genome assembly GCA_002281815.1 of Methylotenera sp. 24-45-7. Classification (GTDB taxonomy): domain Bacteria; phylum Pseudomonadota; class Gammaproteobacteria; order Burkholderiales; family Methylophilaceae; genus Methylotenera. The sequence goes on along the minus strand of NCHI01000004.1, from coordinate 34,564 downwards.
TGGGCATGTACCACCCAGCCTATTTAAAACGAGCACGTGAGATTTGTTCACGCTATGAAGTGCATTTGATTGCAGATGAAATAGCTGTAGGTTTTGGTCGTACCGGCACCATGTTTGCCTGCGAGCAGGCGCATATCACTGCCGATTTTATCTGTCTATCCAAAGGTATTACTGGCGGATATTTGCCGTTATCAGCAGTACTGACCAGCGATAAAATTTATCAGGCGTTCTATCATGATGCGACAGTGAAAGGCTTCTTGCACAGCCATAGTTATACCGGAAACCCACTAGCTTGCAGCGCTGCTTTAGCAACACTGGCAATCTTTGAAACCGATGCTGTGCTTGTAAACAACCGCCATAAATCTGCTTATGTTTTCGATAAAATGCAAGTGCTTACTCACCTGCCAATCAAGCATTTAAGACATCAAGGTATGATATTCGCGTTTGATGCGGTGACAGAGGATGCACAGTTCTCCAAGCGCTGTTATCAAGCAGCGATTGCGCAGGGTTTGTTGTTAAGACCCATCGGCAATACGGTGTATTTTATGCCGCCTTACACTATCACTGAATCTGAAATTGATTTGATGGTCAACACTACTTATGCTGTGCTGAAAGCGATATTGTGAATTTGCGTGCCATGGTTTTTTTGATAGCGTTGGCTGGCAGTTTAGCTGCCAATGCTGCCTTGCCACAATCGGTAGCCGATGCGCTTAAAAAAGCCGGTGTGCCAGAACAGAATGTTGCGCTTTATGTGCATGCGGTAGCGGATAAAACGCCGTTGCTCAGTCACAACGCAGCGCAAGCCATGAACACTGCATCGGTGATGAAAGTTGTGACTACGCATGCTGCTTTGGATTTGTTGACCCCTGCATATCGTTGGAAAACTGAAATTTATCGTGATGGTGAGTTAGCCAATTGGGTGTTGCAGGGAGATTTAGTGATAAAAGGTTATGGCGACCCCAGCTTCAAAGCGCAGGATTTTTGGCGTTTATTAATTAGCTTGCGTCAGGCCGGAGTTAAAAAAATCAGCGGCAACTTGGTGATTGATAAAACCTATTTCGCCAATAGCAAAGTAGAAATTAATTTTGATAGCGAAAAATGGCGTGCTTATAACGCAACGCCAAGTGCATTTTTGGTGAATGGCCGCAACACCAGTTTTAAATTCAACGCCAGCGAAGAAGCTGTGAATGTATCGCAAGAGTTCGAGTTGCCGGAAGTGGTGATTGTGAATCAGTTAAAGCGCACTTCAGGTAGCTGCGGTGATTGGCGTTCACGTATGGCCTATGATGTGAAACCGAATTTAGAGCAGGTGACAGTGACTTTCAATGGCAGTTATGCAGCCGCGTGTGGTGAACGTTTTCTGGAGTTGAGTGTGCTGAGTGATGAGCAATACGCTTTTTTCACTTTTAAAAAGCTCTGGCGTGAACTGGGTGGCGAATTTAACGGTACATTAAAAGTAGCAGAAAAACCCGTCACGGCTGTGAAGTTGCTGGAACAAATGTCTGAGCCGCTGGGCACTGTGGTGCGCGACATTAATAAGTGGAGCAATAATGTCATGGCCAAGCAGCTGCTGTTGACCTTGGCTGCTGAAAAAAACGGTTTGCCGGTCACTGAACAGGCGGGTGCCGAAGTCATTAAGCGTTGGTTGCAAACTAATCACTTTAATTTTGACGAGCTGGTGATTGAAAACGGCTCAGGTTTGTCACGCATAGAGCAAATCAGCGCTGAGCATTTGGGGCAATTGCTGGTGTGGGCTTACAACAGCCCAATCATGCCGGAAATGATGGCTTCACTGCCGATATTGTCACTCGATGGCACAGTGCAGCAGCGCTTAAAAGACAGCGCCAGCAATGGCCGTGCGCATCTAAAAACCGGCTCTATTAATGGCGTAAATGCAATTGCTGGTTACGTGTTGGATGCTAATAACCACCGTCATGTATTGGTGATGTTGGTCAATCATCCAAAGGCTTGGGCAAGCAAGGCTGGGCAAGACGCATTGATTGAGTGGGTTCACAAGCAGCCATAACTTAAAGCGAGTGCTATTTTTTGCAACAGATTTTAAAGTATCATTACGGCTTACTTTTAAATGCTAAATTTAGGGTTAACTATGAAATTATTAAATACATTATTAGCGGGGATCTGTTTGTTAGGTTTGAGTGCTTGCCAAGCTGAATCCAATAATAAAAACGCAGAACAAAACACAGCAAAGGAAGCAATCATGTCTGAAAATATTACAGAATTAAAGAAAATTGATACCCAAGTGGGCACAGGCCGCGAAGCAGAACCAGGCTTTAATGTTACCGTGCATTACACCGGCTGGTTATATGATCCAGCAGCTAAAGACGGTAAAGGCCAAAAATTCGACAGCAGCATGGACCGTAATCAGCCTTTTAATTTCTTCTTAGGCGCTGGCCAAGTGATTCAGGGTTGGGACGAAGGATTCGCTGGCATGAAAGTAGGCGGTAAACGCACATTGATTATTCCGTCTGAAATGGGTTACGGTGCACGCGGTGCAGGTGGTGCGATTCCGCCAAACGCTAACCTGATTTTTGATGTTGAGTTGTTAGCCGTTAAATAAAGTTGTAGGAGCGATTTTTAAATCGCGAAAGCAGTGTGATATACGGCAGCTTCGCGCAATAAATTCTGCTCCTACATAAAAGGAAAAATATGCAGGTTAGAGTGAAATGGATAGACGGCGTTAGTTTTGTCGGTGAGTCTGAAACTGGTCATGCAGTGGTCATGGATGGCGCGCCTGAAAATGGTGGCCGTAATATCGGCATGCGCCCGATGGAAATGCTGTTAATCGGGATGGGTGGCTGCACCTCGTTTGATGTGGTGGCGATTCTTAAAAAAGCACGCCAACCTATTATTGATTGTGTGGCAGAAATTCAAGCCGAGCGTGCAGATGAGATTCCTAAGGTGTTCACCAAAATACACGTGCATTTTGTGGTCACTGGCAATAATCTTAATCCGGTGCAAGTAGAGCGTGCGGTGAAGTTATCTGCTGAGAAATATTGCTCGGCCTCAATCATGCTCAGCAAAAGTGTTGAAATCACCCACGATTTTGAGATTAAACCATTAAATCTTGAATAAACTAAATCTTGAATAAACGATTAAGGTATGTGCATCAATGCGTTGATGCACGTATTTTAAGTTGTTAAAGCTCTATTACTTTAACGGCAAGTGGCTGTTCATCTTCTAGAATATTCAACAAGCGATCAATATTCGGGTGCTTGCCCGGGCAGTTTTCAGCGTCATCTGTATGCTCGCAATACAGGCTTAAGCCTTCTACCGCGGCATCCATCGATATCTCACCATACATACGCGCCAAATGGTTGTAAACCTTGACTGAGCCTTGGCTGCCTGGTTTATTTTCAATCACGCCAGCCACGCTGCCATCAGGGTGGAAAAGCTCAATACGCGCCACATGCGAGGCATCGTCAAGTGTGAGTAGAACATCGCTAAATTTTTGCATTCGATTATTACCTCAATTCATTATTAATATTATTTATCATTGTTGCTTACAAATGATAAGTACTAGAGGTCATGAGTTTCGACATCTGTTTCATGCAAAATTTTACAGGTGCTGGCAAATTTGCTGCGCCTTGCTGCTTTGCGTCAATGGCATGTTTGGCTTCATCCAAGCGCATTTGTTCAATAATTTTACGCGATTTTTCATCGGCATCTGGCAGCGTTCTCAAGTGACTATCTAAATGCGCACCAACTTGTTTTTCGGTTTCTTCTACAAATCCCAAACTCCACTTGTCACCTAGCGCGCCAGCAATCGCACCAATAGCAAAAGAGCCCGCATAAAACAAAGGGTTGAGAAAACTGGTATGGCCACCCAGTGCCTGAATGCGCGCTTCACACCAAGCCAAATGTTCGGTTTCTTCTAGTGCCGCTTGCTGCATAGATGCACTGGTAGCAGCACTTTTTGCGGTGAGCGCTTGTCCGCTATATAAAGCTTGTGCGCAGACTTCGCCGGTGTGGTTAATGCGCATCAAAGCGCTGGCATGTTTTTTTTCTGATTCGCTCAGCGATGCTTCGGCAATATCTTGATCTGGATGCGGACGCAGACTGTGTGGCTTGGCAAGCAAAGTACGCAAACCAGTATCAAATTCGCAAATAATTTTGTCTATAGTGTTATGTCGCATAAGAATATTCTACGCTTAATTTTTGCTGTCATGCCCTATTTGTTGGGCAATAATTTGTATCGGGTGCATTAGGCTGACATCAAGATTTTGCGCGCGTAAACCTTGGCTGATATGTAAGCTACAGCCGATATTTGAGGTCGCAAGCATTGCAACATTCTGGCTTGCAATTGCATGTAATTTATCATGCAGTAGTTTTTCTGCCATCTCTGGTTGATTCATCGCATAAGCGCCCGCGCCACCGCAACATTGGCCGTTTCCAGCGAGTGCTTGTACATCAGCTTGCGGGATTTTTTTCAGTAATTGATACACTGTCTGCTGACTTTTAAATACATTGCGTAAGCTACATGGGTCTTGCACAAAAATAGTTTGTGGCAAAGGCTGTATGGTCACATCAGACCAATCGCAGGCCAATAAAAACTCGCTAATATCCTGTATTTTGTGAGTGCCCAAGTAGTCCTTGAGCCCAGCACCGCAGCCACTGGCGCTGGTTAAAATCGGTAAACTAATATCAAAGCTTTGAGCGTTGCGCTTAATCAGGGCTGCCGCTTCTTCATGGTCACCTGCCTGACGCGCGATACTGCCGCAACAGCCTTGCGCCAGTGGCGTATGTACATCAAAACCCAAATGGTTAAGTACCTGAATGCTGGCTTGTAATGTTTGGCTATCGAGTGCGCTCGAGGCACATCCCAAAAATAAACTCACTGCGCCTTTGCGCGTTTTTGTGGTGGTGTAAAGAGGTTTCCAATTAACTGGTTGCGCTATGCTAGGCAATACCTTGCTTACGGGCACAATCGTGTGGAGTAGTTTGCTGAGCTTGAGTTTTTGCAATAACCATAGTGGCCATGTAATTAAGCCTGCAAGTGTGCGCGAGCGTATGAAAGGTTTGGCGAGACGTAAAGCCAGACTTTTTTTCGGGATATACAATGCGCGCGTAGTATCAACCAACGCGCCATAATTGACACTATTCGGGCATGCAGCTTCACAACTGCGGCAACTTAAGCACAGGTCGATATGTTGTTTGAATCTGGCATTGTTGGGCAGGATATCTTGCGCAACTGCGCGCATGAGCTGGATGCGTCCACGCGGTGAATCTGCTTCCGAGCCGGTTTTTTTGTAGGTTGGGCAATAAGGCAGGCACAAACCGCAAGCCACACAGCGCTCAGCCTCAACAATAAGTTCTTTTACTGACAATGTCATACGCGAATTATAAACGTTTTCAATTACACAGCTTGGCAAAATAAATTGCTATCATTGATTTAAGCCCATAAAAAAGCCGCCTCGATTGCAAGGCGGCTTTTAATTTTTAAGCGATATTAATTCGTTTTTGCTTTTTCTTCTGCTACTTTCGCTGGCGTATCAGTTTTTACTGGCAGACCTTTGAGCAGATTCATGGCTTGTACAAATTGAATATCGTCTTTGCTGGCTGGCTCAATTGGCGCAGGTGGCTCAGCAAATTTTTTCTCATTCAGTTTCTCTTTGGCGGCTTCTTTAGCTGCATTGGTCTCAGCTTTAGCAGGCTCTGCCGACTTTTCATCTTTAGGATTTGCTAAGTGGCGTGATAAATCAGCTTCATGGATGTTGCCTGATTGATCAGTACCATCTTCAACAATGTAGTCCGGCACAATGCCTTTCGCCTGAATTGAGCGGCCTTTAGGTGTGAAATAACGCGCAGTGGTTAACTTAATTGCAGCACCGTTATTCATCGGCATAATGGTTTGCACTGAGCCTTTACCAAAGCTTTGTGTACCTACAATCGCCGCACGTTTGTGGTCTTGCAAAGCACCTGCCACAATTTCAGAAGCTGAAGCAGAGCCGCTGTTAATCAGCACTGCCATTGGCACGGTTTTCATGTCTTCTGGCAAGTCACGTATGTAATCATTAGCCGCGCCACCACGTACATAGTTTTCAGGCACCGCAGTTAATTGCATTTTAGAATCTGGCGCACGGCCTTCGGTGTATACCACCAGCTCGCCTTTAGGCAAGAAAGCCGCTGAAACACCTACCGCACCGTTGAGCAAACCACCCGGGTCATTGCGCAAATCTAAAATAAAGCCTTTGAAAGCACCTTTGTTTTCGGCGTGCAATGTTTTAATCGCTTTTGCCAAGTCTTCACCAGTGCGTTCTTGGAACTGCGTAATTCTCACATAGGCGTAACCTGGTTCTGTCATTTTGTACTTCACGCTTTTGTTTTTAATGATAGCGCGCGTCAGTGTAAACAGCAGCGGTTTAGTTTCGTTTTTGCGCACCACGGTAAGCACGATTTTGCTATCTGGTTTGCCGCGCATGCGTTTTACCGCATCGTTTAGAGACAGGCCTTTTACCGGCGTATCATCAAGCTTGACAATTAGGTCGCCACTTTTTAACCCAGCTTCAAAGGCGGGTGAGTCTTCAATCGGTGAAACTACTTTTACCAAGCCGTCTTCCATGCCCACTTCAATGCCTAAGCCACCAAACTCACCTTGCGTGGCGGATTGCATGTCTTTAAATGCGTCAGGATCCATATAGGTAGAATGTGGGTCAAGGCCAGTTAACATGCCACTAATGGCTTCTGAAATCAGTTTTTTGTCTTCAACTGTTTCTACGTAATCACTTTTAATCTTGCCGAACACTTCGGCAAATGCGCGCAAGTCATCGAGCGGGAGTTGTGGTTTGACCATTTTTTCAGCCACGGCTGAATAAGTCAGGCTCAGCATTAAGCCCAATATCAAGCCAGAGCCTACAAGCCCAACTTTTGTAAAACGGTGCTGTTTATTTTGTACTTGCATGTATTATGATTCCCAACAAATGTAATGGTATTGAGTCTGTAAGCGCACTTTTAAAGTGTGAGTAATTCACTAATGCTATGAGTTTTAAATACAGGATTTAGTTTCAAGCTTAATGGATTATATTATCAAGCATATTAAACTATAACTGCAAACACGCACATACAAAGGAACACACAAATTGCAGCAAAATAATGTTGAAATTACTTACTGTACACAATGTCGCTGGTTATTACGCGCGGCTTGGCTAGCGCAGGAGTTGCTCACTACCTTTGAGCAGGATTTAACTAGCGTTGCATTAAAGCCTGGTACCGGTGGTATTTTTGAGATTAGCTTAAATGGACAGTTAATATTTTCTCGCAAAAGTGCAGGGCGTTTTCCAGAGTCTAAAGAAATCAAACAATTGATACGTGACGTGATAGATCCGCAACGTGATTTAGGCCACAGTGATAAAACGTGAGCTGTTAAAGTTTAAACAAAAAAGCGTATACTTCGACCATATTCAGGTTTATGCCACAAAGGAGAGTTCAGTATGTCACATGACAATAGCCCAATCGTTAATGCGCTCAACACTATTTTAGAGTTGGAATTAGCTGGGGTGGTGCGTTACACCCATTATTCACTGATGGTGTTCGGTTATAACCGTATTCCTATTGTGTCATGGCTGCGTAGCCAAGCCGCTGAGTCGCTTGACCATGCCAATAAAGCGGGTGAAATTATCACCCATCTGGGCGGACACCCATCTTTATCTATCGGCCCGCTACTAGAAACGCATAATCATGATATCGGTGATATTTTGCGCGAATCATTGGCGCATGAAACCACTGCTTTAAATGCTTATAAAGCGTTGTTAAAAATTGTCGGTGATTCTGTGATGCTGGAAGAATACGCTAGAGAAATGATTTACCAAGAAGAATTGCATTTGGGTGAAGTAGATAAAATGCTGCGTAAACCTGGCGACTTAGCAAAGTTTCACGATTAAAATATTGCGTGTGAAATATTGCATGATTGAAGTTTAATTTAAAGTTGCAAAAACAAACCCCGCTATAAGCGGGGTTTGTTTTTTTAGAAAGCATTTGAAAAGTCTAGTCAATCATTCTTCACAGTGGTTTCGATGCGCTGCGCACCGTTAAAGCGTTTTTGCCAATAACCCTGCTGCATATCTTCAACACGCACTCCGCCTCCGCTGCTGGGAGAATGAATAAAGCGATTGTTACCCACATAAATGCCTACATGTGAGAACGCAGATTTTAACGTATTGAAAAACACCAAATCACCGGGTTGTAATTCACTTTTAGGAATAGTTTTACCTATTTGACTGATAGCCCGCGCACTATGTGGGAGGGTAAGGTTTGAAGCCTGCTGATACACATAACGCACAAAACCACTGCAATCAAAACCTGATTCTGGCGAGGTGCCACCATATTGATAACGAATACCACTCAAGCTCAGCGCATTCACCAACACTTCACGTGCGCGGTCTGGCCAGCCAGCCTCGTCAACACCATGGCTGTTGACTTGCGAGTTTTGTAGTTTGGATTCAAGTATCAGATTGCTTTTTGTGTTGCTGGACGGGTTGGCCGCGCAACCAATGCTCATCAGCGCAAGTACAGCAGAAAGCAAATATGGGGTATAAATAATTTTGTTCACAAATTCATTATATTGAAGTTAGTGCTATCTACCAAGCTGGTTTTGTATCTATTGATTTAGCAGCGTTAATGTATCTGAATTTTTGGGCTAGATTGCTATAACTCGTGGGATAATTGCCGCCTTATGGAAAAATTAAGCATACGTCAGGTGTTTGAAAAAGACGGCATTCTGGCAGCACATATCGCAGGTTATCATGCGCGTAGCCAGCAGCTGGAAATGGCCGAGGCCATCGGCGATGCAATTGAACACAACACACAATTAGTTGCCGAGGCGGGCACGGGCACTGGTAAAACCTTTGCCTATTTAGTGCCAGCGTTACTCACCGGCGGCAAAGTCATTATCTCTACCGGCACCAAAAACCTTCAAGACCAGTTATTCAACCGCGATTTACCCAATGTGCGCGATGCGCTCAAAGTGCCGGTCACAGTGGCTATGCTCAAAGGTCGCTCTAACTATGTGTGCCATTATCACTTAGAGCGTGCCGCCAACGAAGGGCGCTTTGCCTCACGTGATGATGCTAAATATCTGCATGTGATTAAAACTTTTGTTGAAAACAGTAAAACCGGTGATAAGAGTGAGCTGACGGACGTGCCCGAGAACGCCACGATTTGGGGCAATGTGACCTCAACCCGCGATAATTGTTTGGGTGGTGATTGCAGTTTTTATAAAGAATGCTTTGTCATGGAAGCGCGTAAACAGGCTTTAGCGGCAGACGTGGTGGTGGTGAATCACCATTTGTTTTTTGCCGATGTGATGTTGCGTGATGAAGGCGTTTCAGAACTATTGCCCAGTGCTAATACCGTGATTTTTGATGAAGCGCATCAACTGCCTGACGTCGCTGGTTTGTTTTTTGGCGAGGATATTTCCAGTAGCCAGCTGATTGAATTGGCGCGTGATTGCACTTCAGCACACATTACGCTCGCTAAAGATTGTGTTGAATTGGGTGAGCGTATTCCACTGCTGGAAAAAGCCTGTAAAGATTTTCGGCTGGTGTTTGCCTATGAAGGTTCGCGTATGCCAGTGCAAAAAGCGCTCGCGCTCAAAGGCTTTCAAGAGGCGTTTGAGCACATGCTCAAACAATTGCAAGCCTTGTCAGCAGTATTAGAAACACAAGCCGCGCGTGACCCATTGCTGGAAAAATGCTGGCAACGCAGCATGGCATTGCAGGAATTGTTAAATCGCTGGCAAGCTGCGCAAAACAATAATTTGGTGCGCTGGGTAGAAGTATTTACGCAGTCAGTGCAGCTGCATGCCACACCATTGAGTGTAGCTGAAGGCTTTGGCAAGCAGCTAAATGCCCAGCCTCGCGCATGGATTTTCACCTCTGCCACACTCGCGGTTAAAAATGATTTTAGCCATTATCAGGCGCAGATGGGTTTGCAGGCCGCAACGACTGCATCGTGGCAAAGCCCGTTTAATTATCAAGAGCAGGCCTTGTTTTATGTGCCACCGGACATGCCAGACCCCAATAGCGCGTCTTATACTTCATGCGTGGTCGCGGCTGCTTTGCCAGTGCTTCGCGCCAGCGGCGGCCGAGCGTTCATGTTGTGCACCAGCTTGCGTGCCATGCGTGAAATTCATGCGCTGTTGAAAGAAGCCTTCGCTGAAAACGGCATAGAGAGCCCGTTACTGTTACAGGGGGACAGCTCACGTACTGAATTGTTAGACCGCTTTCGCAAATTGGGCAATGCAGTGTTAGTCGGTTCACAAAGCTTTTGGGAAGGCGTGGATGTGCGCGGCGAGGCCTTGAGTGTGGTGATTATCGACAAGCTGCCATTTGCGCCGCCGGACGACCCGGTATTATCAGCGCGTGTCGATAAACTCAACGCCGAAGGCAAAAATGCGTTTATGGAATATCAGCTGCCGTATTCGGTGATTACGCTAAAGCAGGGCGCTGGGCGCTTGATACGCGATGAGAACGATAAAGGTGTGTTGATGATTTGTGACCCACGTTTAATTAGCAAAGCGTATGGTAAAAAAATCTGGCAAAGTTTGCCGCCGTTTAAGCGCACTAGAGTTTTGGCAGATGTAGAAGCATTTTTTTCGTCCATAGCAAACGAGCAGTAAGGCACGCATGCATGCAGTAATTTGGATAAACAACCATGCTGATTTTAATTCCAGAAACAGAGTATGAACTCACCGCAATTCGGGCGCAGGGTGCGGGTGGGCAAAACGTCAATAAAGTATCCAGCGCTATTCATTTGCGTTTTGATATCAAGGCTTCATCATTAAACGACTGGCTGAAAGACAGGCTGCTGCACCTAAAAGATAACCGTATCAATGATGAAGGTGTGCTGGTGCTGAAGGCGCAGCAGTATCGTACGCAAGAAGCCAATAAAAAAGATGCGATTAAGCGTCTGCACGAGATTGTGAATGCTGCGAATCAGGTAAAACCCACGCGCTACGCCACGCGCCCCACTTGGGGTGCGCAAAAGCGTAGGCTAGAAAGCAAAACCCAACGTGGGCAAGTGAAGCAATTACGTGGCAAAATAGCACCTGAATAATTTTTACTTGTTTAGCCCACTGTTAAGGCAACCGTTTCTTGAACTTACTCGCTTTTGATACTTCCACTGAATTTTTGTCCATTGCAATCGCGCGTGGTGAAGAGTTATTTAGCTTTGACACGCTGGCTGGGCAAAGTCACTCGCAATTGATTTTGCCTGAAATTCAAAAGCTACTGACGAGCGCCAACATGCAGCTGATGGATTTAAACGGTTTGGTGTTTGGTGCAGGCCCCGGCTCCTTTACCGGTGTGCGCATTGCGGCAGGCGTGGCGCAAGGTTTAGCGTTTGGCGCCAATCTGCAAGTGACAGGCGTGTGTACATTAATGGCGCTGGCACAGGCCAGCGGCGCAGACAAAGTGATTGCATGTCTGGATGCCCGGATGGGCGAGGTTTATCATGCAGCTTATGTGAGAGAAAATGGTGTTTGGCAGACGGTTTGCGAACCCGGTTTATACAAACCAGATGCGGTGCCTGCAATTGCTGGCACAGACTGGGTGGGTGCAGGTAGCGGCTGGCAGACTTATGCCGAAATTTTGGCTGCGAAATATGATGCACAATTAACCCAAGTGTTACCGCAGCTGTTGCCGCAAGCCCATGCCATGATTGAATTGGCACAAACAATTTTTGCCAGTGGTCAGGCTTTAAATGCGGCGGATGCCATGCCGATTTATATTCGTAACCGCGTGGCGCTTAAAACGGCGGAGCGCGAGCAGGGCTTACGTTTATGACGCAAAATGCTCATTACCAGTTTCGCCCGATGACTGAAGATGATATCGATGACATCATGCGTATAGAGCCGCATATTTACTCACACCCTTGGACGCGTGGTAATTTTGTGGATTCGCTGATTTCAGGTTACTCGTCATGGGTGTTACTGGATCAAACCAGAATTATTGGCTATTCCTTAATGATGATGGTGCTCGATGAAGCGCATTTACTTAATTTAAGTATCGCGCAAGCTTATCAAAAGCGCGGTTTAGGGCGCTTATTGTTAGAACACATGATTACGGTGGCAAAGCACCACGGTGCAGCCAATATGTTTTTGGAAGTGCGCCCCAGTAATATTTCTGCCATTGCGTTATATGAAAATATTGGTTTCAACGAAATGGCAGTCCGCCGCGCCTATTACCCCGCACAAAATGGTCGCGAAGATGCAGTGTTGATGGGGTTGGCACTATGACTATGATGACGCGTGAAGACATGTTGCGTGAATTGGAGTTATTGCCAGTGTGGCAATTGCGTCAACCTTTGCCGCAATCGGCCGCTGCCAAACCTGAAGCGTTGATTATTGAACCTGAAGTTAGCACGGAGATTGTAGTTGAGGTAGCCCCTGCAATACCGGCAGTAGCAGAATCTTTACCGCTACGCGCGCTGCTGAGTGAAGATGGCGCATATGCTGTTTTATTGCAGCCCACAGAAGCGCTAACCGACCAGCAGGCAGAACTTTTGTTGCGTAATATGTTGCGAGCGATGCGCATTAACTGCCGCGTTGATATCTTGGATTTGCCTGAGCATGTGTTCAGTCAGCATCAGCCCAAGCTGATTATCTGTATGGGTGAATTAGTTGCTAATCAATTGTTGCAACAGTCACTTTCATTACAAGACTGGCGTAGCCAACAGCAACAACAGCATGCAGTATTTAAAGACACACCAGTCATCGTGACTTACTCACCACAACACCTGTTAAGCAATTTGCATGATAAAGCCTTGGCTTGGCAAGATTTATGTTTAGCCATGCAAGTGATGCAGGGCTTGCAATAGCTGAAATAGGCTTCATATTAAGCATATTCGATATGCATCTTCAAGTTAAAGGAACAGCAATGAAAAAATGGATATTAAGAGTTTCAGCTTTATTACTAGTAATGAGCTTGAGTAGCTGCGGCTACAATACTTTTCAGTCTTTGGATGAAGAGGCCAAAGCCAGCTGGGCTGAAGTGTTAAATCAATATCAGCGTCGTGCTGACTTAGTGCCTAACTTAGTGAATACAGTTAAAGGTTACGCTGCGCATGAAGAAAAAGTGCTGACTGATGTTGCCAGTGCGCGTTCTAAAGTGGGCAGCATGCAAGTCACACCGGAGTTAATTAACGACCCGGAAGCGTTTGCTAAATTTCAGGCTGCACAGGGTCAGTTAACTTCTGCCTTGTCACGTTTGTTAGCAGTGTCAGAAAACTACCCTAACCTGAAAGCGGATCAGGGGTTTAGAGATTTACAGGCGCAGTTAGAAGGCACTGAAAATCGTATCACCGTAGCGCGCAACCGCTACATTGAAACCATTAAAAACTACAATGTGGCCGTACGCTCATTTCCGCAAAACCTCACTGCCATGATGTTTGGTTACAAAACCAAAGCTTCGTTTACTGTAGAAGATGAGAAAGCCATTTCCGTCGCGCCAGCTGTGAGTTTTGAAGAGAAAAAATAAGCTTAATTAGCTGGTTTTATTCGCATGTTGTTGAGCTTTAAACACTATCTGCTCGCTTTTTGTTTGTTACTGTTGGTTTCAGGCAACTTGCGGGCAGAACTCGCGCCCATTCCCGCATTAAAAACCCGCGTTACCGATTTAACCCAAACCCTTAACCCTGAACAGCAATCGCAGCTTGAATCTAAGTTGGCCGCCTTTGAACAAGAAAAAGGCAGCCAGATTGCAGTGCTGATTGTGCCAACGACAGCCCCTGAGGCGATAGAGCAGTTCAGTATTCGTGTAGTGGATAGCTGGAAACTGGGTCGAGAAAAGCAGGATGATGGGGTGCTGCTACTGGTCGCAAAAGACGACCGCAAAATGCGCATTGAAGTAGGTTACGGCCTAGAAGGCGTAATTCCGGATTTAATCGCCAAGCGCATTATCAGTGAAATCATCACGCCCTATTTCAAGCGCGGCGACTTTTATGGTGGTATTGATCAGGCCACTAATCAACTCATGCGGTTGATTTCCGGTGAGCAATTGCCAGCGCCCCAGCAAGCGAGATCAGCAGGAGGTCGACTATGGGATATGCTGTATTTTGTGTTGATAGGCGCGTTTGTGATTGGCGGTATTTTGCGCGCGATATTCGGTAAATTTTTTGGTGGTGTGCTCAATGGCGGCTTAATTGGTTTGCTGATTTGGGTATTTGGCGGCGGTTTAATCATTGCTATCGTGTTGGCTTTGCTTGCATTTCTACTTACATTCATCGGCCCGTCCGGCTTGGCTTATGTCGGCGGCATGGGTGGCGGTTATGGTCGTTCCGGCGGCTGGAGTGGCGGTGGCGGCGGTGGTTTTGGCGGCGGCGGCGCATCGGGGAGTTGGTAATGCTATCTCGCTTTAAACGATTAATCAGACATTTATTGATGACGCCGTTGCAGTTAAAACGCCGCTTTCCAAAGGCGGTGCTGCAAGATATTGAAGCGGCGATTGCACAGAGTGAAGTTACCCATTCAGGTGAGATTCGTTTTGCGGTGGAGTTGAATTTACCGCTATTCGATATTCTGAGAAAAAAATCCGGCCAGCAACGCGCAGTAGAAGTGTTTTCAGCGTTACAGGTTTGGGATACTGAACACAATAATGGTGTGTTGATTTATCTCTTATTGGCGGATCATGATTTTGAAATATTAGCCGACCGCGGTATTCATGCCAAAGTCGGCCCAGCTGCTTGGGCACGCATCAGTCACGAAATGGAAGCGCTGTTCAAAGCCGGGCAATTTGAGGCAGGCGTGTTGCATGGCATTGCGCAAATTAGCGACTTGTTGAATCAATATTACCCAGCAGGTGTACACAACGATAATGAGCTTGCAAATGCCCCGGTCATTCTTTAAATTCTGCCTAGCTGTATTGTTAGCCAGTGCATGCAGCGCTAATGCGGCTTTTTCTGACATCACACAGATCTATCGCCAACAACCGAACTTACATGGCTTTGACGTTTGTCTGGGTGGTGGTTGCGCTGAAGTTAAGCACGTGGCCTTAAACGATGAAGACTGGCAAAATGTGGTGCATATTTTTTCACAAGAAGGTGACGTGCGTGATGCTGCGCAAGAGCGAAAATTGATTGCTTTGGCATTAGGCGCTATGGAAACCATAGTAGGCAAAAAAACCGATACCGATACTGACCTGGCCGGAACCTTTGGCAACTCAGATTATGCAGGCCAGTTAGATTGCAATGATGAGGCGATTAATAGCACTAGCTATATGCGCTTGATGCGTAGCCACGGCCTGATTAAATTTCATGATATTGCAGACATGCGCACGCGCAATTTCTTTTTTTCAGGTTGGCCGCACACCACCGCGGTGATCCGAGAAATAGCATCAGGTGAAATGTTTGCTGTAGATAGCTGGTTTTACGATAACGGTTTTCCTGCCACTATCGTGCCGTTTTCAGAGTGGAAAGCGGGCTATATTCCTGAAGATAGCCCGGTTGTGAAATAAGCTGATTCATTTTTCAATAGCGTCATTGCAGCGCAGGCCACAATGACCATTGCTTTAATGACTGCGCATTATTCACGGTTTCGTTTCGCTCAAAGACGCATACGCTTCATCATCAAGCACGCTTAATTGTTGACTCAGGTTTTTATACTCAGATTGATTGTCCTGACTTTGGGCAATTTTAGCCAATGCCAGCATGCTTGCGGTGTGTTGCGGATTGCGGGCTAATATTTGCTGAAATTTAGCTTTGGCTGGCATTACTTTACCTAAGTTTTGCTCAGCCAGCGCCATATAGTAGTTTGCCTCAACGTCGTTAGGCGCGCTTTGTTGCCAAGCGCTGGCAACAGTGAGCAAATCCTCCCACTTGCCAGCCTGCATAGGTAACACCACTTGCATCCAGTATGGACGTTGCTCTAGAGGTGCATCCCAAAACGGCGTGTCAGTTTGTACCACTTTATCAGTCTCCGGCAGGGTCATGGCCGCTTTAATCCATTTCACTGGTACGTTGTAAAAATAGCCGTTGCCACCCGGGCTTTTAAATGTGCTCATGCCGACTACTTCACCTTTAGCATTGAGCAACGGGCTGCCGCTGGCGCCCATTTGAAACGAGGCAGAAGTACGAATCACATAACTGTCGTCAAAAGCATACAAGGCTTTCACTCTGCCTACGGTAGTCAGTGGCTTGGGTGAGCCACCAGAAAACCCTACAGAAAAAGTATCTGCGCCATATTCTATCTGGTCAGATTCTGCCAGCGGCGCAGGCTTGAGTTGCAAATATTCAAAACGTAATAAGCAAACGTCATGTTTCCAATCCGCTTTTAGCCCAACGGGTGCATAAGACTCGCCGCGGCTGGTCATGCTGATTCCTGACGAGTTAGCCAATACATGGCAATTAGTAGCGACTAAATTATCAGCCACCACAAAACCAGAACCAGTGCCGCGACCACCATTTTTAGTGGTGGTATGAATTTTAACAATGGTGCCTTTCAGGTTATACACCATATCAGGTGGTGGCTTGGCTACCGCAGTTTGGCTAAATACGGCGAGTAACAACCACATACTAAAGTGACGTTTTTTCATGTTGCGCATCCAATTTGTATCAGTTCACATTAAACGTAATGGATAAGAAATATACGCTAAGGTTCAAATTTACGGTGTTATGCGTGCTAAGTAACTATTGCTGACTAATGCCTTGATTATCTGTAAAATTCGCACTTCTTATTAGTCACTGCTTAAAGCCCTATTATGCGCGCCTCACAATTTTTCTTTAACACCCAAAAAGAAGCCCCCAACGAAGCTGAATTACCAAGCCACATTTTAATGGTGCGCGCCGGGCTGATTAAACGTCTGGGTTCTGGTTTATATAGCTGGATGCCTTTGGGCTTAAGGGTGATGCGCAAAGTAGAAGCGGTAGTGCGCGATGAAATGAACAAAGCTGGCGCGCTAGAGTTATTGATGCCCGCGGTGCAACCTAAAGAATTGTGGGAAGAAACCGGACGCTGGGCGGTGTTTGGCCCACAAATGTTAAAAATTCAAGACCGTCATGAACGTGAGTTCTGTTTTGGTCCTACGCATGAAGAAGTGATTACTGATATTGCGCGTAAAGAGATACGCAGTTACAAACAGTTGCCGCTCAATTTTTATCAGATTCAAACCAAGTTTCGTGATGAAATTCGCCCACGTTTTGGTGTGATGCGCGCGCGTGAATTTATGATGAAAGATGCCTACTCTTTCCATACAGATTTTGCGTCTTTAGAAAAAACCTATCAAACTATGTATCAGGCGTACAGCAATGTATTTACGCGTTTAGGGCTGAAATTCCGCGCTGTGAAAGCCGATACCGGCGCCATTGGCGGCGACGGATCGCATGAGTTTCATGTGCTGGCGGATTCGGGTGAAGATGGTTTGGCGTATTGCGATAGCTCAGACTTTGCCGCCAACGTTGAGTTGGCAGCAGCCTTGCCAATCGGTAATGCAAGAGCGGCTGCAACTGAAACCATGCGCGAGGTAGATACACCCAAACAAACGGCCTGTGAAGATGTGGCCAAGTTACTAGGCATCGGCATCGAGCGCACTGTAAAAGCCATTGCTTTAATCGCGGCGGGTAAATTTTATTTGGCATTGTTACGTGGTGACCACACGCTAAACGAAGTGAAGTTGGGCAAGTTGGCTGGTTTTGCCGACTTTAGATTTGCGACTGAAGAAGAAATTCGCGCGAATTTAAATTGCCCGCCAGGCTTCATTGGTCCAGTGGCCGTGGGTGCAAACGTCACGGTGATTGCAGACAGTACCGTCGCCCTAATGAGCGACTTTGTATGTGGTGCAAATAAACCTAAATTCCATTTGGCAGGCGTAAACTTTGGCCGCGATTTAGCCGAGCCAGTATTGGTGGCAGATATTCGCAACGTGGTAGCAGGCGACGCCAGCCCAGATGGTAAAGGCATATTGTCTTTATGTCGTGGTATTGAAGTTGGACATATTTTTCAGTTGCGCACCAAATATGCAGCGGCTATGAACGCGACTTATTTGGACGAGAATGGTCAAACGCAAGTGATGGAAATGGGCTGTTATGGCATCGGCGTGTCGCGTATTGTCGGTGCGGCCATTGAGCAAGGCAACGATGAGCGCGGTATTATTTTTCCTAAAAGCATGGCACCGTTTGAAGTGGTAATTTGTGCAATTGGCATTGAAAAATCTGAAGCGGTAAAAGCCGCCGCCAACAAGCTGCATGACGACTTGCAAGCCGCAGGTGTGGATGTGTTATTAGATGACAGAGGCGAGCGTCCAGGGGTGATGTTCGCTGAGGCTGATTTAATGGGCATTCCACATCGCTTGGTGATAGGTGAGCGTGGTTTAGCCGAAGGTAATGTGGAATATAAGGGCCGCACGGATGTAGATGCAAAAGCGGTAGCGTTGTCTGCGGTGCTTGAATTTGTGCAAAAATTGGCATAGCATAAAACTATGATTTGCAATGTTAACTCTTTGTATCATTTGAAAAAATAGTGCGTAAGATTATCCAATTATGTTTATTACTAACGCTGGTTGTGAGTGCCAGTGCGGCATGGGCTGGCTCGCAAATTGAAGAGCCGCTTTCAAACAGTGTGAAAGCGCTGATGCAGCGTAGTTTGAGTGATAAAGCTGCGCCTATTCTTACCTTTGCTACTAAAGAAGAAGGTCAAGCTTGGCTCCATGAAATGTCACAGCGTCTGCAAAAGCGCATCCCTGATACTGCCTACCGAGAAGATTTTTTGCGCACTGTGCATTATGAAGCCAGCCGTGCCGGTCTAGACCCACAAATGGTGTTAGGTTTAATTCAGGTGGAAAGCGGCTTTAAAAAATACGCGGTTTCATCAGTGGGTGCGCGCGGTTTTATGCAAGTGATGCCGTTTTGGGTGCGCAGTATTGGTGCGAAAGACCATAATTTATTTTTGCTGCGAACTAATTTGCGCTATGGCTGCACAATATTAAGGCACTACATAGACATCGAACGCGGCGATTTGTATCGTGCACTTGGGCGTTATAACGGTAGTTTGGGTAAGCCGGAATATCCAAACTTAGTACTAGGCGCATGGCGAAAACATTGGGATTATCAGCCCCCTAGCTTGGCTGCGCCCGCTAAAATAATTTAAATTTCTTAATCCGCCATGCGTGCATGCAGTTGCGCATGACGGTTTGTTTTAAAGCTCCCAATTGTAAATTTTGCTACTTAATGGTGCAAAAAAGTTTACATTTCCAAAAAAATCATTCAGTATGCGTTAGCGATTTTTTGTTTTAGGGCAACTTATTACATCTATATTCGCCCTATGCAATCGCTGCCGTTCGCATTAACTTGTTATTCAACTAAATATTTTGGGAGAAATAAAGTATGTCGAAATTAACTGCGTTAGCTGTGAGTATTGCTGTTTTGGGTGCCATTTGGGCATTTTTAGCGTTGGGGCCGCTTGCTGGATCAGTATTAGTATGGGCAGGATTTATTGCATGGGGCAGTTACTTTCATAGCGGCGGTGATGCTGCCGCACTTCAAAAAACCATAGTAGGGATGATTTACGGGGCAATCATTGCAGGCATCGCTTTGGCATTGGTAGTGGCGAATCCTTTAGGTTTGGGTGCTGCAATTGCAGCACCGGTATATGTAGGCATTACGGTATTTTTCTTGGTGATTGTTGCTAATATTAGTTTGCTGTCAGTCGTGCCAGCAAATGTATATGGTTATGCGGCAACAGCGGGTTATGCTTTAAGCACCAATACCGCGAATCTCACTACAGCGCCAGATTTAACTAATCCGGTGTTGTTGGTTGCACTATCTGCCATCATCGGCGCTTTGTTTGGTGCGGCATCAGGTAAATTGGCTGGTGTTCTAGGTAAATAGATTATTTTAGATATAAAAAAACCGCCTTTTAAAAGGCGGTTTTTTGTTGGGTGCTATTTGCGTAATTAATTATTTTTCAGCACTTTAAAGCCATAGTATGTGCCGAATTCGCCTTCTGGTTCGTGATACACAAACAGCATGTTATTGGCGTAACCTGTGCCGTTAAAATGATTTTGTGAACGCAACTTCAAGTCTTTAGGCAATTCACTTCTACCGACATATTTACCGCTTAAGTCAAAAATCAGTACCGCTTTGTGGTCTACATCTAGCAACACCAGCTCTTGGCCCTTGACACCACTATAAGCAATATAATGATCACTTACATCGTGAAATTCAGCTCCGGCAGCTTTTAAATCGAGTGCAATTTCGCTGACCTTTTCGCGTGATTTAGTTTCAACCACCCAAACTTTATTGCCGCGTTCCTGCTTGGCATAATACTGATTGGTGTCAGGGTTATAGCTTGGCATAGTCGCAGAATCGCCAAATGCAGGGTTAAAGCCATGCACGTCACTTGAAGTATCTTTAACTTCACCAGTTTCACTCACATCTATCGAAAAAATACCGGAATTAGGTGAAAAACCAACATCGCTGGAAA
Organism: Methylotenera sp. 24-45-7; assembly: GCA_002281815.1. Classification (GTDB taxonomy): domain Bacteria; phylum Pseudomonadota; class Gammaproteobacteria; order Burkholderiales; family Methylophilaceae; genus Methylotenera. The sequence goes on along the minus strand of NCHI01000004.1, from coordinate 14,139 downwards.
TGTTATAGGTGATTGTTTCTAGTTTATAAGTATTTGGGTTGTAATAAATTGAGCGATTGTCATAGCCGGGACGCGCCGAATTTATATAGTTACCTTCATCATCATAGGCATGAATTTGAGATTTTGAGGTAGCAACTTCGCCTTCGCCGCCCATCGGTGCTAAACCACCATCAGCAATATAATAACGCTTCAATGCTGGGATATGCGCCACTGTCATGGGACGTGTCGTTGGTTTTTTAGCCAATGGAATTTTAATGCCCAGTTGTGCTTCAGGCAGAATTTCTGCATTCACTAACGAAGCTGAACTTAATAAAGCAACACAACACAACAAATTCAAAACACGCATAGTTAAATCTCTAATTAATATAAAAGTTAAAGTTTAGTCACGACAAAAAGCACATTCGTTCCATTTTTGCTTACTGGAAATACTTAACTTTGTTTTTCCAACAACATCGCATCACCATAGCTAAAAAAGCGGTATTCATTTGCCACCGCGTGCGCATAGGCTTTTTTAATATGCTCAGCGCCAGCAAAGGCAGACACTAACATGAGTAAGGTGCTTTTGGGTAAATGAAAGTTGGTGAATAAACGGTCTACTACTTTGAATTGATACCCGGGCGTGATGAAAATATCGGTATCACCATCGCCAGCTTTGAGCACTCCGCTTTGCGCCGCACTCTCCAAGGCGCGCAATGCTGTGGTGCCAATCGCAGTCACTCGCCCCCCGTTTGCTTTCGTGCTGTTAATCAGGTCTACGGTCGATTGCGGAATGCTAAACCACTCACTGTGCATTTTGTGTTCGGCAATGTCATCAACACGCACCGGCTGAAAAGTGCCAGCACCCACATGCAATGTAACGTAAGCGATATTCACGCCTTTTTGCTGCAAGGCTTCTAGCACATTCTCATTGAAGTGTAGTCCTGCGGTTGGCGCTGCTACAGCACCTAAGTTTTTGGCGAATACCGTTTGATAGCGCTCTTCGTCATCGCCAGTCGCGGCATGCGTAATATAAGGGGGGAGTGGCAGGGCGCCGTGTTGTTCCAGTAAATCAAATACTGAAACCTCACTTAAAAACTGTAATTCAAATAAATCATCATGGCGTGCAGTAACGGTGACATCAAATGCATCGCTTAAGCGAATGCGGCTGCCAATTTTAGGTGAACGTGATGCACGCACATGCGCGTATGCGGTGTGTGAGTTAATGACGCGCTCAATCAGCACCTCTACGTTGCCGCCAGATTCTTTGTGCCCAAACAAACGCGCTTTAATCACACGTGTGTCGTTAAATATCAGCAAATCACCAGCGTTGCAACGCGCCGGAAAATCAAGAAATAATTTATCTTGCAAGTTGCCGCTATTGCCGTCTAGGCAAAGCATGCGACTAGCAGTACGTTCTTGAGTAGGATGTTGGGCAATTAAGTGAGAAGGTAGATAAAAATCGAAATCTTGGGTTTTCATAAAACGTATAGCTTGCTATAATAGCGAAATCGCAATTATACAGTAATGTGTAATCCAGCAAGCCCAGGTGGCGGAATTGGTAGACGCACGGGACTCAAAATCCCGCGCCGCGAGGCGTGCCGGTTCGATTCCGGCCCTGGGCACCAAATACTAAAGGACGTTTCTTCGGAGACGTCCTTTTTTATTGTGTATTTTCTGCGCTAAATCAAATTTAATCTAATTATAAGCAGCTCAAGCTTTTAATATGGGTCATTACTGAGCGCCCCAAAGCGTGCAGTTCGTAGCCGCCTTCTAAGCAAGAAACAATGCGATTTTTTGCATATTGAGCGGCAATTTTTTTGATCATTTCCGTTACCCAAAGATAATCAGCTTCTTTCAGTGCTAAGCCGCCCATGTCATCATCAATGTGTGCGTCAAACCCTGCCGAAATAAAAATAAATTCTGGTTGAAATCGCTCCAGCGCGGGTAGCCAATACTCGGTGATCGCAGTTCTGAAAGTTTCACCATTACTTCCCGCCGCTAGTGGCACATTAATGATGTGGTCACTGCTGCTATCAGCGCCTTTATGGGGGTAAAACGGATGACGAAAAGTTGAGCACAGCATGACGCGTGGGTCATCATGAAAAATATCTTCGGTGCCATCGCCATGATGCACATCAAAATCCAATATCGCTACGCGTTTTAAGCCATATTGATTTAAGGCATGCGCCGCACCTACCGCAACATTATTAAAAATGCAAAACCCTGATGCGCCATTACGCCCTGCATGATGCCCGGGTGGGCGCACACAGCAAAATGCGTTTTCAACCTCGCCAGCCATGACTAAATCTACCGCTTCAACCACGGCACCAGCTGCATGCAAGGCAGCATTGAGGCTGAATTGATTCATCGAGGTGTCGCCATCAAGCAGAATCAACCCACCGTCAGCGGCGTGGCTGAAAATCCAATCTAAATAATCGGCGTCATGCACGCGTGACAGTTGTTCTCGGCTAGCAGCCTGGGCGTCATAATGAATTAAATGGTCAAGAATGCCGGAGGCGATTAGTTGGTCATTAATCGCATTGAGACGCTCGGGAGACTCAGGGTGGTCAATGCCCATTTCGTGCTTGCGATAAGAGTCATGGGTGAGGTAGGCGGTACGCATGATGAGTTTTACAGAGCCTTGTAGACAGTTTTAATACTGTCGTCGTGTTGACTGTTTTCGATGGTGAATTTGAGATTTTTCATTAATTTGAGCATATGGCTATTTTGGCTCAGTACTTCGCCTTGGATTGTTTTTAAGCCACGTTCGCGCGCAGCATCCATGAGTGCAGTCATGAGTTTGCTACCTAAGCCTTTGCCATGCATATTATCTGCAATCACAATAGCAAATTCGCAACTCTCACCATCTGGATTGGTGGCAAAGCGCGCAACTCCCAGCTCAATTTCTTCGTGCTCGGCATGGCGACCATGCGCCTGCTTCACAGCAATCAGTGCAATCTCTCGGCTATAGTCAATTTGCGTAAAGCGTACCAGCATGGCTTGGCTCAATTCCTGAATGCTGTTCATAAAGCGGAAATAGCGCGATTCTTCAGATAACTCATGCACGAAAGCCTGTTCAAGCTCGGCATCTTCAGGGCGTATTGGGCGAATCAGAACATTGGTGCCATCACTCAACTGCCAATCGGTTACCAAATGAGATGGATAAGGATAAATCGCCATATGCCCGTAGCGGTCAGCATTTGGGGTACGAAATCCCACTACAACCCGCGCATCTGCTGCCAAAGCGCCATGCTCATCAACGATTAGCGGGTTAATATCCATTTCCATCAGCATGGGCAGTTCGCACACCATTTCAGAAACCCTTAGCAACACGCTTTCCAAGGCATCCATATCAATTGCTGGCATGTGGCGAAATGCTGCCAGCATTTTTGCGGCTTTGGTGTCCTGAATCAGATCTTTGACCAAAAACGAGTTGAGTGGCGGTAGCGCCACGGAGCGGTCTCCCATCACTTCTACCATGGTGCCGCCAGCACCAAAAGTAATCACAGGGCCAAATACCGGGTCGTTTGTCACACCCAGCATCAGCTCACGCCCATTTGGTTTGACCACCATAGGCTCGATTGAAATGCCGTCAATGTGCGCATCAGGACGGTTATGCGCAATGTTGTCCAACATCTCTTGATAAGCGGAGCGCACTTCTTGTGCATTGCCAAGATTAAGCATCACCCCGCCAGCGTCGGTTTTGTGGGTGATGTCAGGAGAATTGATTTTCATCGCCACCGGAAACCCTAGCTCCAGTGCAATCTGCAACGCTTCATTGGCAGACCGTGCGATTAAGGTGCGCGCTACCGGAATGTGAAACGCGGAGAGTAACGCTTTTGATTCCATTTCACTCAGTATTTTGCGTTTTTCTTGCAATGCACCTTCAATCACCATGCGCGCGCCTTCGATGTCTGGCTCTAAATGATGTGATAAAGGCCCCGGCACTTGCCTCAGTAGTTTTTGGTTTTTGTAATATTTGGATAAAAACGAGAATACTTCTATGGCAGGCTCCGGTGTGCGGAAGCTGGGTTTTTTAGCCTGATTAAATAATTTTCGTGACGGCAATACTTGCTCGCCACCCATCCAGCATGCCAATAGAGGTTTGTTAAACTGATTGGAAAGCGCAATCACTGCCTGCGCTGCTTCTAGCGGTTTAGTCATGGCTTGTGGCGTTAGAATAGTTAGCACACCATCCACGTTCGGGTCTTCTAAACAAGCTTTCACCGCATGATGGTAGCGGTCAGCCTGTGCATCACCAATAATATCAATCGGGTTGCCGTGTGACCAGTTGCTAGGCAATGTTTTGTTAAGTTGCGCAATGGTCGTATCTGACAGATTAGCCATGACCAAATTTAAGTCAGCGGCAATATCTGTTGCCATCACACCAGGGCCACCGCCATTGGTCACAATCGCCAAGCGGTTGCCAGTGGGGTGAAAACCGCAAGACAATGCTCTGGCAACCGAGAATAGTTGTGTCACGGTTTGCACGCGTACCACACCAGCGCGTTTTACCGCCGCATCAAAGGCGTCGTCTGAGCCCACTAAAGAAGCAGTATGCGACATAGCCGCTTTTGACGCAGTGCTGTGACGGCCAACTTTGACCAGTATCACCGGTTTGAATTGCGCAGCAGCACGGATGGCGCTCATAAAACTGCGCGCATTGCGTATGCCTTCAATGTATAAAAGAATGCTATGGGTGTTGATGTCGGAGACGAGGTAATCGAGAATTTCGCCAAAATCTACATCAATCGATGAGCCCATGGAAACCACACTGGAAAAACCGATATCGTTGGTTTTTGCCCAATCCAAAATTGCGGTACACAACGCCCCTGATTGCGACACAAAAGCTAGATTGCCGACATTGGCGCTGCCAAGATTAAAGGTTGCATTGAGACCGATATCCGGGCGCATCACACCTAAACAGTTAGGGCCAATTAAGCGAATGTTGTAGCGCTTGGCATTGGCAAGTACGGCCTTTTCCAGCGCGGCACCTTCGGCACCGGCTTCGCTGAAGCCAGCGCTAATAATAACAGCCGCTTTTACTTGGTGTTTGCCACAGGCTTCGATAATGTCAGGTACGGTTTTAGCGGGCGTAGCAATAATCGCTAAATCAATCGGCGCTGTGATATGCGCAATTGAGGCATAGGCTGCTTGCCCTTGAATTGTGGCGTGGTTGGGGTTAATTGCGTATAAAGCACCCCGATAACCATTTTGCAGCATGTTCTGAAAAACGATTTTTCCGACAGAATCCGTCTGGTCGCTGGCACCAAATACAGCCACAGACTTAGGCGCAAATAACGGTTTTAAATAATGCTGACCCATAGATTAAACCTAATCAAGAATTTGTTGCCATCATCATAGCCGATGCGCCGTTACGCACTATTGCGCTAAATCATTGCCATCAGTGATTATTTGGGTGAAAAACGCTCCAGCACATGCTTGGTCATGCCTTTTGCCAATTCTTCTTCGCCAAAAAACACGGTACCTATGCCTTCGTTTTGCAAGAGCTTTGACTCTTGCTCGCTATGCGTTCTGACCACCACTTCAATTGCAGGTTGTAGGGTGGTGGCAATTTCAACCATTTTTCGCACGTCAATAGCGTCTGGGCTAGCAATCACCAATAGTGCGGCGTTGGTGATGTGTGCCTGAATCAGCACCGATGGCTCTATTGCATTACCAGAAACGGCAGGGATGCCTGCTTTGCGCAAGCTTTCAACGATTTCACGGTTTTGCTCAGCCACCACAAAAGGAATACCACGCTCGATTAATGCCGCGCCGATGCGTTTGCCAACACGGCCATAGCCTACCAGCACCACTTGCCCTTCTAAAAACTTGCGTTCAGTAGACATCGGTAATTCGGCAAATGGATCGGTACGTGCTTCAAGATGTCGCGCCAATTCTGAAAAATTTAATACCCATTTCCTAATCGGATTAATGGTAGAAAACACCAGCGGATTAAGTGCGATAGAAATAAAAGCACCAGCTAATATCAAGCTCATGCCTTCGGCTGGCAGTATGCCTAAACTCATACCTAGGCCTGCCAAAATAAACGAAAATTCGCCAATTTGCGCCAAGCTTGCGGCAATGGTGAGCGCGGTATTGAGTGGGTAGCGAAAGGCCAGCACCAGTGCCATGGCTGCGATGGATTTGCCGACAATAATAATCGCAACCACTGCCAGCAAGCGCAGCGGCTCATCTAATAGAATCCTAGGCTCAAACAGCATGCCTACAGACACAAAGAACAGCACTGCAAACGCGTCTCTAAGCGGTAGTGATTCCTCAGCAGCACGATGGCTAAACTCAGATTCGCGCATCACCATGCCGGCAAAAAACGCACCTAGTGCAAACGACACATTAAACAGCGCAGATGCACCATAAGCGATACCGATAGCCGTGGCGATAATAGATAAGGTGAACAATTCACGTGAGCCGGTTTTGGCCACATGCCACAACGCCCAGGGTAAAAAGCGTTTGCCCACTACCAACATCAGCGCGATGAATACTGCTACTTGCACGATAGTCATTGCAATGGTTTGCCATAATGGGGTGCTGGTTTCTGCGCCAGTAGTGCCGCCTAAAATACCCGCCAATGGCGGCATCAGCACCAACACCAACACTGTGGCTAAATCTTCAACCACCAGCCAGCCCACAGCAATTTTGCCGTTCATGCTGTCGATTAACTGCCTTGATTCCAAGGCTTTTAATAACACTACCGTGCTGGCGCAAGACAGTGCCAAACCAAAAATCAGCCCTTCACCAAAAGTCCAGCCCCAAGCGTTGGCAAGAATAGCGCCAAGCAGGGTGGCGATGGTCATTTGCACCACAGCGCCAGGAACAGCGATACGTTTTACCGATAGTAAGTCGTTGAATGAAAAGTGCAGGCCCACACCGAACATCAATAGCATCACGCCAATTTCAGACAGTTGTGAGGCGATACCAACATCTGCCACAAAGCCCGGCGTGGCGGGTCCGATACAAATGCCTGCCATCAGATAGCCGACTAGAGCCGGCAATTTGATGCGTTCTGCAATAAAGCCAAAAATTAGCGCCAAGCCAAATGCTGAGGCAATCGTAGTAATGAGTGAGATATTATGTTCCATAGATGTGACTTATTATAAATGAGTTGTCAGCACTAAAAAGCTTAGTGATAGTCATAATTGTTTATTTACGATGCATTTTTCCGGGAGATTGGCCTTGAAATATATAGTAGTTGCGCTGTTATTGCTTGCGGGTGCTTGGGGTGTTAATTATTTTACTGACTTTGATTTTGCCACCTTGTCATTACAAAACCATGAAGTGCGAAATAGTGCGCTAAGCAAAGCGGGTGGCGAGTGCGTGGCTATTTCAGAGCAAGCCACTGCGCATATGCAGCCTAAAGTGGAATTTCAAAAAATGGAACTCGCAGGCCGTAAAGCCAATGTGGTGGTGCGCTGTATGCAAGACAGAAATTTTTTCCAGAATCCAGCTTGGCTGAGTTACGCACAGCCAATTGCCGCAAAAAATGCAGCCGCACAAAATATTTCACCGGACGAAGCGTTAGAAAATTTGAAACGCGCCGATATGCTGGTGTTTGAGTCGTTGCCAAATAAACCTTTATATTGGCGACAGGTAAAAGCTAAACCCTAAACCCTAAACCCAAGTTAAGTTAAGCTAATTGAAGCTAAGTTAAGTGAAATTAAGCTGAGTTTATTCTTTTCTAAGCTCAGCCACTTTGACTGATAACTGCTCGGCTTCAACGGCATCCAAAGGTTGAATCAAACTAATCACTTTGTCCAGATCGGCGAAGTTATTTTCGTTCACTGCAATTTCGGAAAGTTTGAGCAAGGCTTCCAAATGCCGATTATTAAGTGCGGTAGTTTTATTTAAATGCAGTTTGGCTTCGGCAATTTGTTTAGACTCCAGCTCTGCCACACCCAGAAAATACCAAGCATCAGCTAACTTTGGTTCTAATATTACCCACTCGCTGGCAATTCTTTTAACTTCATCCCATTCATGATTTTGAAACGGTACCACGATCTTCATGAAGAAAGGATGTTGCGCATTAGGCTGTGCCCAAAACGGTTGCTCTTCGGTTTTGAGTGACAATAAATCAGGCGCATCAAATAATTGCTTAATCCACTCTACAGGCATGCTGTAAAAAAACGAATTAGGGCCCGGATTTTTAAAGCTGGTGATACCAATTAAATTCAACTGTTGATCAAACATGGCGCCACCGCTTGAGCCCAGTGCAAATGCTGCGTTAGAGCGAATAATCAAGCTGTTGTCTAATGGATAAGTGGCCTTGATGCTGCCGTAAGAAGGTTGTGGCACGCTATTGCCACTAGGGTAACCCACAGTAAACACTTCTTCTTCATTAAGTAGTGTGGCGCTATCACGCATTGGCACTGGCTTGAAGGGTAATTTGTCAAACTTAAGCAAACACAAATCATGTTTCCAATCGGCTTTCATGGCGATAGGTCGATAGCCATCGCCATATTTTGCGATATTGGCGCCATGCGCGTTGGCTAAAATATGACAGTTAGTGGCAACATATTCGTTGCTGACCACGACACCCGTACCCGTACCGGTATTACCGTTTCCTAAATCCACACTGACATGCACGATAGATTCGTTCAGTTTGAGCAAGTCAGCGATAGTGGGTTGTGTAAAACCGCTTAGCGGTGCGCACAGCAGCGCAATCAAAAAACCTGTTTTTTTCATGCCTATGACCTTTATTGAGCCAGTAACGATTGAGCGAAAAAGCGCATTATTACGTTAATTTTGATGCGTACACAGTTTGTACAATAACTAATATTGAGATGATAAATCCTGTATAGGTTCAATTAATCACCGTTTAAAAATATGCTTTTTTATAGATTTTGTCTGACTGAGTGCAAATAAACATGATTTGTGATGATTTATGTGGTTTGGACTAGATGCAAATTGCAAAATATGCGATATGATTAAAATTCGTCTTAACTAACTCGGGAATACTATCTATGAATAAACAAGAATTGATTGCCCAAATTGCAGAGCAAGCCGGCCTAACTAAAGCAGATGCAACAAAAGCGTTGAATGCTATTACTGACAGCATCACTCAATCTTTGAAAAAAGGTGATCCAGTCACATTGATTGGCTTCGGTACATTTAAAGTTGGCAAACGTGCTGCTCGCATCGGCCGCAATCCACGTACAGGCGCAGAGTTGAAAATTGCAGCATCAAATGCACCTGGCTTTACAGCAGGTAAAGCATTGAAAGATGCAGTAAACTAAATAGCCGCAGATACGCAAGCTGATTTAAATCAGCTTTTTTTGTATCTCTGTTATGCAAACAAAAACGGGAGCTTATGCTCCCGTTTTTGTTTGCGCAATTGCTAATGTTTTTTACAATTCTGGTATTCACAAAGTTGCTTATTAACGCAGCACTATTATCATCAACTAGTTGTACAATAATTACAGTTGCTCATTTGTATTAAATCAACACGCAAAGCTAACTTCGTGCGCTAAATGTTCCACAAACCTGCCTTTGGCTAATTAATAACAATAGGATCACACCATGTTGGAAACGTTATCAGACTGGCCAACGCCGCCATATTTCAATTTTGAGCATGGCAGTGTTAAAACCGGGCCTGAAGATTGTCTTGTATATTATCTGGATGGCAAAAAAGCGCTGGGTGAACTGGTGCGTATTTATCCGGATGAGTCTAATGTGGTGTTTCTCTCCTCAAAAAGCGATGTCAACGAAACGATTAGTCTAGAGCAGATTAAAACCATCCGTTTATTGCGGCCGTTGATTATGCGTCGGCAGCTGGCCATGTTGGAAGAGCGTGCTGAAGAAGTCGTACATTCTTCTGCGCGACAAACTTACACCGTAGAATTTGTGGATAAAGAGGTCATTAACGGTGAAACCGTAGGCTACGCAGAAACTAGCAATGGCTTATATTTGTATTTGCCCAAAGATGAAGAGCAGGTATTGCGGTGTTTTATTCCCAAATCTTCTATTAGCAGATTTCAAATCGGCTTGCATCTCGGTGAAATGCTGATACGCGAAAACCTCGTGCATAAAGAGCATGTTGAAGAGGCTGTAGAGCATCAGCGCAAGCTGCGTCATCAACGCATAGGCGATTATTTATCAGAGCAGGAAATTGTCTCGCGTGAGCAGTTGGAGCAGGCGATTTCGCATCAGGAAGTTCGACCAATCTTAAAGTTGGGTGAGGCCTTGCAGGAGTTGGGCTTAATTAATCAAGACCAATTAGAAGTTGCGTTATTGGAGCAACAGAAAAATCGTAAAAAACCATTGGGTCAGATTTTAATCGACATGGGCGTGGTGGAGGCTGCGGCTTTGAAAGAGGCCTTGGCGAAAAAGTTAGGTATACCGTATGTGGGGCTGACTAAATTTAATTTGGATTTAAATGTGATTCGCTTAGTCAGTGCTGAAAACGCAAAAAATACGGTTTAATGCCCCTGTACATGCACGACTCTGCATTAGTGGTTGCGTTTGAAGACCCGTTTAATTCGCGCGCAATTGAAGAAATCCGCTTTTTAACACAGTTAAAAGTGTTGCCAGTCATGTCTTCACATGAAGATATTGATGCGGCGAGAAAAAAATATTATCACGCACAGGTTGCTGACACATATGCCGCTGCCATGGCTGAGCCTGCTTTAAGTAAAGGCGGTGAGTATGAATTTCATAGCACTGTGCCTGAAGTCAAAATTAACGAGTTGGCGTCCAGATTGTCCACGCAAGATCACGCCATAGACCTGACTTTAGAAGCTGTCACCGAGTCTGATAATGTGCTGGTGCAGTTTGTGAATAAGATAATTTTAGATGCCTATAGCTCTGGCGTTTCAGATATTCATATTGAAACTTATCCGGGTAAAAACAACACGCGTATCAGGTTTCGCAAAGACGGCAGTTTGACTGATTACGTGGAGATTCCACCTAATTTTCGTGAAGCCATCATTTCGCGTATTAAGGTGATGGCGCAGATGGACATTGCCAATCGCCGTAAGCCGCAGGATGGCAAGATTGATTTTCAGCATTTTGGCCCAGCAAAAATCGAGTTACGCGTGGTGACTATGCCCACCAGCACTGGGCTTGAAGATATCGTCATGCGCGTATTAGCGCCAGCTAAGCCGCTGCCGATGGAAAAGTTGGGTTTCGCACCAGATATATTGGCACATTTAAAAAATCAGGTAGAGCACCCCTATGGCTTGATATTGGTGTGTGGCCCTACCGGCTCCGGCAAGACCACGACCTTGCACTCTATGCTAGGTTATATCAACACCCCAACTAGAAAAATTTGGACGGTAGAAGACCCGGTAGAAATTACCCAAGCTGGCTTAAGGCAAGTGCAGGTGAATAATAAAATCGGCCTGAGTTTTGCCAGCATCGTGCGCAGCTTTTTGCGTGCCGACCCCGATGTGATTATGGTGGGGGAAATGCGCGATCAGGAAACCACTAAGGCGGCGATTGAGGCCTCGCTCACTGGTCATTTGGTGCTTTCTACGTTGCATACCAATACCGCACCTGAGAGTGTGACGCGTCTTTTGGATTTAGGCATGGACCCGTTTAACTTTGCCGATGCGTTGCTGGCGGTGTTGGCGCAACGCTTGGCTAAGAGTTTGTGCCCAAAATGCAAGCAGGCTTACACTCCGGATCAGCAAGAGCTGGATTTGTTGCTCACCGAATATTGCGAAATCTCAGAGCTGAATCAACAGCAAACCTTGCAAGATTGGAAAAATAATTACGCGCACGATGGGCAGCTTAGGCTGCATAAGGCAGTAGGCTGCAAGCAGTGCAACAACACTGGCTATAAAGGCAGGCTGGGTTTGCATGAGTTAATGACAGTGAGCGCTGAGGTTAGGCATTTAATACAAACCCGAGCACCACTGCATGCGCTACAAAAAGCGGCATTGAGCGCAGGCATGCGCACACTAAAACAAGACGGTATCGTGCGCGTATTGCAAGGCTTAACCGACATGACCCAAGTGCGCTCGGTGTGTGCATAATTTAACTTTGCAACTATATGTGTATAAATTTTAAGCACTTTGCGCATGGTTTATGGAAAGCAATTTTTAAATTGAGATAAATTTAAAAAAGTACTTGGAAAACTGCCTGTTTATAAGGTAATATGCCGCCTCGTTGGTTGAGGCAGGGTGCTTAGCTCAGTTGGTAGAGCGTCGCCCTTACAAGGCGAATGTCAGCGGTTCGACCCCGTTAGCACCCACCAAAAAATCAACGAAAATGTATAAAGCGACTGAACAGCTTTGTGCATTAAGGAGTGGTAGTTCAGTTGGTTAGAATACCGGCCTGTCACGCCGGGGGTCGCGGGTTCGAGTCCCGTCCACTCCGCCAACTACATGTTAAAAAGCCTTATAAGTTTATTGCTTATAGGGCTTTTTGCTTTTTGGCTGTTACTATTCAAATGTTAAGCCGTCATGCTGTGCTTGACACGGTATCCAGTATCTTTGTTATCTAGTATCTTTGTTATCTAGTGTCTTAGTTATCTAGCTTTGAAATGTACTGGAACCAATCCATAAAAACCTTATCCACTTGTATGGCTAAGCCAGTTTAGTGACTTTCAGCCAGTAAAAATCAAATCAAGATCAAAACAAAACAACATGACCCAAAATCGTTCCGTTAAAAAAATCATCGCATCCGCTTTAATGGGGGTGGCAGTCACAGTGAGCAGCGCGTGCTCGCCAGTCAACGTGTTGAATACTTTAGTGCCCGCAAACGGCTATCAATTGCATGCAGACATTGCTTATGGCGATTTGGCACGACAAAAACTTGATGTTTACCAACCTAAACTTAAAGGCCAAGATTTGCCGGTGGTCGTGTTTTTTTACGGCGGCAGTTGGGATTCAGGCGATAAAACCGATTACAAGTTTGCTGCTGAAGCTTTTACCAGTAATGGTTTTATAACGGTCATTCCAGATTACCGAGTGTATCCGGAGGTGCTGTTCCCAGGCTTCATGGCAGACCCTGCCAGTGCCGCTAAATGGGTGAAGCAAAATATTCAGCACTATGGCGGCGACCCCAAGCGAGTTTTTTTGGTTGGGCATTCTGCGGGTGCGCATATCGCTGTGATGCTAGGCTTAAATACAGAATATCTGGCGCAGGTAAATTTAGCGCCGAATGACTTTAGCGGTGTGATTGGTTCTGCTGGGCCTTACGATTTTCTGCCCCTCAAATCCACTCGCCTAAAAGAAATATTCGGTGACGAAACACAGCAATTGAAATCGCAGCCAATTGAGTTTGTCAGCGGAGCTAATCCGCCTATGTTGCTGTTAGTGGGGTTGAAAGATGGCACGGTTTGGCCAAGAAATACTTTTAATTTAGCCAATAAAATCAAGCAGGCGGGCGGGCCAGTAGAAGTGGCAGAGTTTCCTAATTATGGGCATGTTGATATGGCAGCTAAGCTCGCCAAACCATTTAGAGGCGGCAGTAGACTATTGGCGAGCATGGTTGAATTCATGCATAAGCATCAATAACTATTGCGCAAACCAGCGGTGCTGGCTTGCGCTGAGTAGATTACTTTTTGTCGTCTACGTCTTCTTTTTCTTCTTTATCTTCTAACACTTCACCGCTGGCGGCATCGCATTCAACTTCCCATACTTTGCCGTCTTTACCTAATACATCAACGTCAAAAATTGACTTACCGTCTTCGTTCTCTAACTCCACCTCAATCACTGCCCCTGGGTGTCTTTGCAGCGCAGTAGCAATACATTGCTGCATCATCGTATTGTGTTGATCATGATTGCTGATATTGAGCGCTGCTTTGTCTTTTGCCAAGCTTAAGCTGCTTAGTGATGCGAGCGTTAAGCAAAGTAATAATCCGCCAGTTAGTTTTTTCATTTTAATGATCTCCCTTGGGTTAAACCTGAAATGCAAAAAGGGAGCATTGCTCCCTGATTTACTAAACAAATTGATTATTTGTTCATTACATACATTGTGACTTCAAAGCCAAAACGCATTTCTGTAGCTGCTGGTGTTGTCCACATAATCATCTCCAAAATTTTATAAAATTAACGATTACTACAAATAGGGCAAGTACAATTCAGTAAATGAAATGGCCAGAACGCAATGTTTGCAGCTGACTTTTTACTGGCTGGTACTTTAATTTTTAACATGGTGATTTAAAAATTATTTGTTCATTACGTACATAGTGACTTC